>JAOZLU010001066.1 GCA_029934695.1 Desulfobacterales bacterium
CGAGGCCGGGGAACATCCCTTTCACATAAGGGTGCGCACAGAGGACTCCGGAGGGCTTGCCCACGAAGAGGAGCTGACCGTCAGACTCGGAGACATCAACGATCCCCCGACCGATATCAGCCTCACCGGGAACAGTGCGGATGAGAGAATGCCGGCCGGCACAACCGTGGGAATCCTCGGGGCGACCGACCCGGATGATTCTGAGGGCACCGGCACTTATGCCTACGAACTGGCCGATGCGTGTCTGGACAACGAATATTTCAGGATCAGCGACGGCATCCTGATGACAGCCGCGGTTTTTGATTACGGAATCCGGGAAAATTACACCGTCTGCGTCAGCGTCACGGATGATGACGGCGGGGAACTGATCAGGGAATTCGATATCGCCGTCATTCCCCATGAGGCCCCGATCATCTCCCCCGGCATGGTTGCGATCCTTGACCCGATCACCGAGAAGGAGAGGGACAGCAGCGGGAACAGCATCCCGGAGATTCTCGGAAGCAGGCCTGTCACACTTGCGGACGGGTCAGCACCTCCGGGCATTGCCGTGATATCCGTGAGCAATATCGGCGGGATATGGCAGTATTCCGCGGACAGCGGCCGGCAGTGGCGGAATCTCACCCACGCTGAAGGCAGGACCGTTGACATCTCCGACACGGCCCGGCTCCTTCCCGCGGATGAGATGTACCGGATACGGTTTGTGCCGTATCCCCTGAATGAGGGGGACATCACAGCCTCCCTCACATTTCGGATATGGGATATGAGCGAGGGAACAGCGGGCAGGACCGCTGATGCCACAAAGTACGGCGGACGGACCCCGTTCAGCACGGAGACAGCCCAAGGGATGGTCACTGTCTCGCCGGTGACGGAGATGTATGAGGTGCATATCAGCGGCACTGTGAGAGACGTCTACGGCAATCCTGTCCATGCCGTCGCAATCGCAGTCTGGTCCGAGGAGGGGGGGCTGCTGGGAAGAGGCGAATCAGATCAGGACGGACATTATGAGATCATCGGCGGCGTCGATCCGCTCTGCTATTCAGACAGCCGGCCTTATCCTGAAGGCGTCATTCCCACCTGTTACCTTGAGCATCGTGACTACACCTTTGAAATATGGTCCCCGCTGCAGAATCCGCCATACAGCGAAAGTGTCACAGAAAGCCTCTCCTTCACAGAGAGCGGTGCGATGGTCAGGGATATCATCCTGAGCCGGCCCGGGGTGATCTGCGGGCAGATATGCGACGACAGCGGGGTGCCGGTCTCCGACGCGGAAGTCAGTCTGCATTCCCCGAGTTCCGGGGTGTGGGAGACAATGAGAACCGGACCCGGCGGAACATACAGCTTTGGAGATCTGCCCGATGGCACGGATTATGCTGTGCGGGTCGTGGCGGACGGATATTCTTATGACCGGAAGACAGGTCAGA
>JAOZLU010001067.1 GCA_029934695.1 Desulfobacterales bacterium
GATTAAGGGAACCTCGTGAGCATACCCCAAAAAGTATTATAATCAGAGAATATCATACTTGGCACGAAGTATTCCGGAAAGTTTTTGCACAACAGAAAAGGCTTTTTCCACGGTTTTTTCCTTATCAGGATTGACAAGACAGCAGGTGGCCGGTGAAAGCATACTTCTTTGCAGCATAAGGGAAATGTCAATACCTTTTTTTGCCAGAATCTGCCATACATTCTCCAGTTGGGCTGTCAATGAATTCATATTTTCTTTTTCAAAAGCTTCAAAACCCGTGGGAACTATCCCCCAGACAATAACACCGCCGTTATCAAGAAACCGCTTTATTGATGGGGCATAAGATGAAAAGATTTCTGCGTTTGTGTAAATGTCAAGAGAAAGGATATCAAGATTCAATCCCAGCAAAAAATCCCAGTCCGGGTTGCCGCAGAGATGAATACCGCACGGCCGGTCAAGCATTGAGAAAAAAAGGTCAAGGTCGCCTTTTGCTTTAAGATCATTATAACCTGACATGGCAGAAAAAAGATACTGCAACCCTGGCTCGTCCACAAACATAAATGCATTTTCATTAAGTGTCTTGAGCCGTTCCAATTGCACATTGATTCTTTTGGCCATGAATTCAAACATAAAAGGACGTACTGTGTCATCAAAAAGAATCGGGCGTTCATCCTGATCTAAGACATTAAAACCAAAACTGATCGGCCCCTCAAGCTGCCCTCTGACGGCCGGCCTCTCGGACAGATCCATCTCAAGGAAACGATGATAAACCACAGAATACTCCCTGCTGATATCAAAATATGACGGATCATCAAAATGACCAAGGCTCTCTTCCAGTTCAGAAATAAATTTGTCCACGGAAAATTTCAATGTCCGCTTATCCATATCCAGAAGGATGCCTGGAAAGTGTTCAGCCGCCTGAACATACATATCTTCGTAATAGCTGTAATTCGGCAACTGTGGCCAGTATGGAACATCCACAGACAATGCCGTCTCAAGCGCACGTTCCGCGTCCGTATGTGGCATAACCGCCATGGCTGTTGTTAAAAGATTTCCTGGAATCGGCATTTGTTCCCTCCTTATCTTCACTCTCTGTTCAACTGTGTTTTGAAATATTCCTTCATAGAGTCATGAGAGATTACATATCCCGAAGGGGTATCTCTCCACGGTGATTCTTCATGGATCATATTCATCAGCTTCAATGCCGAAAACTGGCCGAACACAACATCGACTTCATCCAGCAATTCCCTGACATTTTCGTTATATACAGAATAATCCTGATTCTAACGGATTTTGTGATTGCATAAGATTTCAGACAGCTGTGATCCCTGCAAACCGCAGATGAACGCGGATGAACGCTGATGCTCCCGCACTCTGACCGGCTGCACAGGCCGTGAGCGTCTGTCTGCGTTCATCTGCG
>JAOZLU010000505.1 GCA_029934695.1 Desulfobacterales bacterium
TTACAAGTTAAAATTAAATTTTCGGGAAACCTTTAAGTATCAGCTTGTATAACAGAAAAGGACAGATCAGTGCAAGAGTTTTATGATTTCATACATGAGGACAAAAACCCAATCCGCCCTGTCATCCCTGCGAAAGCGGGAATCCACCGTTCAATCGTTCAATGCTTATGATTATGAATTCCTGCTTTTGCAGGGATGACATCAGGTTAAGTTTTTATGCGGATTCCTGCTTCCGCAGGAATGACAGTCGGCTAAGATGCGACCCAAAGGCTGGATATGGTTCCTGGCAGGTGAATTTACGGGCGATATTTTCTGAGAATTACCGCCGCATTGGTCCCGCCGAAGCCAAAGGAGTTGCTCATGGCAATCTCTATGTCTGCTTTCCGGGCAACATTCGGAACATAATCAAGATCGCATTCTTCGCTGGGATTATCAAGATTGATGGTCGGAGGGATGATCCCGTCGTGAATCGCCAAGGTCGTGAAAACAGTTTCAATTCCGCCCGCGGCACCCAGGAGATGGCCGGTCATGGACTTGGTTGAACTGATGGGAATTGAATGCGCCTTATCTTTGAACACCGTCTTGATGGCCATGGTCTCGTAAAGATCGTTCATCTGTGTCGAGGTGCCGTGGGCGTTAATGTAGTCAATGCTGTCATACAGGATACCCGCATCATCAAGGGCAGCGTTCATGCATCTTGCCATTCCCTCTCCATCCGGTGCGGGAGCACTTATATGATACCCGTCTCCGCTCATCCCGTACCCGCATATCTCAGCATAAATGGAAGCCCCTCTTTCAAGAGCGTCTTCAAGCGTCTCAATGATAAGGATGCCGCTGCCTTCCCCCACAACAAATCCGTCACGATCCCGGTCAAAGGGACGGGATGCCTTTTCAGGGGACTCATTGCGAGTGGAAAGCGCCTTCATGGCATTAAACCCGGCCACGCATGTCTGCGTGATAACAGACTCCGTTCCCCCTGTTATCATCGCATCAGCCCTGCCTGTCCTGACAATCTCATAAGCCTCACCGACCGCGTGGGTTCCTGCCGCGCACGCGGTGGCAATAGAAGCATTCGGCCCTTTGGCACCCAACTGAATGGAAACCATTCCGGGGGCCATATTTCCGATGAGCATGGGAATCAGAAACGGGCTGACCCGCTTAGGCCCCTTTGTGTCTATGATCCTGCTGTTTTGCTCCAGAAATGCAAGCCCTCCCAGGCCGCAGCCCGTAAACACGCCGACCCTGTCCGCATTGGACGCATTGATTTTCAGTCCGGAATCTTCCACCGCCATCCGAGAGGCAGCCACTGCATAAGCAATGAAATGTTCCATCCGCTTTGCCTCTTTTTTGGGAAGAAAGTCGGTCGGGCGAAACCCCTTTACCTCCCCGGCAATCTTTGTAGTAAAAGCAGAAGCATCAAAACGTGTGATCTCACCGATTCCCGATTTGCCCGCACACAGCGCAGGCCATGTCTCATCCGCACCGATACCCAGCGGTGTGACAAGTCCTATGCCCGTAATAACAACCCGTCTGTTTTTATCGTATATCATTTGTGATTCGTCAGTTGTAATTCGTCAGTTGCCGGTTCCCAGTCGCAACAGATTGACAACCGCCGACCGGTAGCGGCAACGGAATTAATGTTTATTAATGTAATCAAAGGCACTCTGAACAGATACCAGATTTTCTGCGTCCTCATCAGAAATATCAATATCAAATTCCTCTTCCATTGACATAATCAGTTCAACAAGGTCAAGCGAGTCTGCGCCCAGATCATCCACAAAGGAAGCCTCCGGCACAACCTCAGAAATATCAACACTCAGCTTTTCCGCAATTATATTTTTTACTTTATCCTCAACGGACATAAAATTTTTCTCCTTATATTTGGTCGTATGTCAGTGCCAATAAATCATTATCAGCAGCTCCGAACATTACTGATTCTGACATATTCCTGATTCTAACGGATTTTGTGGCTGCATAAGATTTCAGACAACTGTGATCCCTGCAAACCGCAGATGAACGCGGATAAACGCTGATGCTCCCGCACTCTGACCGCTGTGAGCGTCTGTCTGCGGATCATATCGGAAACCACAAAAACCGTTAGAACCAGACATATTCTATGAATCAGCGGTTCCCATCGAATAATTTCAGCATGTCACATGGTTACTTCTCACTTTCAGCCTGACTACATATACATTCCGCCATTCACATGGATCACCTGACCTGTGATATACGCCGCACTTTCAGAGGCCAGAAACACCACAACAGCTCCCACATCTTCAGGCGTTCCCGCGCGTCTCAGGGGGATATTGGTGATCATCACCTTCTTTGCATTCTCTGGAAGAAAAGCAGTCATGTCGGTCTCAATAAAACCCGGGGCAACCGCATTGGCTGTAATATTTCTTGAAGCGAGTTCTCTTGCAACAGCTTTTGTGAAGCCGATGATCCCGGCCTTTGAAGCCACATAGTTTGCCTGGCCCGGGTTGCCGGTCGCACCGACAACCGAGGACACATTGATGATGCGGCCATAGCGTTTTTTCAACATTGCCTTTGCGGCAGTCTTCGTGCAATGGAACACGCCCTTCAGGTTTACATCCATGACATCATCCCAGTCTTTTTCCTTCATACGCACGAGAAGACCGTCTCTGGCAATGCCGGCGTTATTGACGAGGACATCCACCTGTCCGGTTTCCCCGAGTATTGTCTCGAAAAAACCTTTCACCTCTCCCTCAGAGGTGATATCCACGCGCAGACCTGTGGCTGATCCGCCTGCCTCAGCCACAAGTTTTTCCGTTTCCTCGGCCTCGGTGGAAGAATAATTGAAAAAGACTTTTGTATCCGGGTCTGCAAAGGAAAGGCAGATTGCCCTTCCGATACCCCTTGACCCGCCTGTGACAACAACAGTACGTCTGACTTGATCCGACATGATTCCCTATATATTGCTAAGGCAGAGCTGTGATCCGCTCTGCGCCTTCAATTTATCTCTCGAACAAAATATCCGCAACTTTGTCCATGTCCTTTATGATATTCCGACAGCTGCCCATCAGTTCATAATAGGAAACAGTTTCCATAAACTCGGAGACGGTTTTCTGATCAAACACCCCTGACCCCATCAGAATTTTAAGCATATTCTGACCAACCAGTTGGGCCACGTCATTTGCAAATATCCTCGACATGGTTTTGATATGTTCCGCGCTGGGATCATCCGATTCGGCAAGGGTGATTGCCCTTCGGGCCATACTTGCGCCAACCTCGACGTGCGTCATCATATCTGCCAGGAGAAACATTATATACTGATTCCGGGTCAGCTTGTTTTCATGAACCAGCATGATGGTATCGTTGAGCATCTTTGCTGAAAGACCGTAAAACCGGCATCCCACATCACCGGTCTCAGACTGTTCCATTTCGGAACAGATGTCCATATAGAACTCGCCCTTTGTTTTCCGTGTCTTTTTCCATCGGAACGTGCTGATGATACTCTGCTGAATCTCGCTGGTTCCTTCATAAATGGAGGTGATCTTCACATCCCGTCTGATCTTTTCCACTTCAAACTCGGAGATGTACCCATAACCGCCGAGGGCCTGCATGGCATCGTCTGCGGTTCTGATTGCGGCATCTGTGGCGAACAGCTTTGCTATGGAGCCTTCCACCTGCAAATCTTCTTCGCCGGAATCAAGCCTCAGAGCCACCTCGTCCATATACGCGACAGCAGCTTCAAGCCTTACCGCATTGGGAACAATCAGTTTATGGGTGTATCCCTGCTTTTCCGAAAGCGGTGCTCCGAACTGAATCCGCTCTCTGGCATAAGGAATGGCAATGCTGATCGCTGCTTCCCCGGCTCCTAAGGCCATGGCCGCCACCATCAGTCTTGTGTATCCGAAAACCTTGTTGGCCTGTTTCAGTCCTCTCCCGGGAACACCTCCGATAAGATTTTCAACCGGGACAAAGACATCTTCAAACAAAAGTGAGGCTGTGTTGGAAGCGCGTATGCCATGTTTTTCCTCAGCCTTGCCAAGAATAAATCCTTCTGTCCCTTTTTCCACAACAAAAAAGGAAGGCCCCTCCGGGGTTTTTGCAAGAAGGGTGATAAAATCAACATAACCGCCATTGGAGATGAACTGTTTTGTGCCGTTTATCTTATAGCCTGTGATTTCCCCCGCGTCATCTGACACCGGTTCGGCCTTTGTTTTGATCGCGGCCACATTGCTTCCCGCGCCCGGCTCTGTCACTGCATAAGCAACAATGGTATCTCCCTCAGCAACGGCCCCGAGCCATTTCTCTTTCTGGGCATCGGTTCCCCCGCCAAGCAGGGGATCTGCCCCCAGATGGATGGCAAAAAAAGAGGTGGAAATTCCCAGGCAGATTTTGGACACTTCACGGGTCAGCGCACAGCAGTCCCGGGCACCGCCCCCCATTCCCCCATATTCTTCGGGAATAAAAAGAAGCTGGAGCCCGATATCCGGTCCCAGTATTTCCCGGATCGTCTCTTCCGGAAAGATTTCCTTTTTGTCAAATTCAAGAATTCTTTCCCTCGTAAGGAGCCGTTTTTTCAACTGCCTGACAGTGTCCAGAACCATCTCCCCTGATTCGGGATCCAATCCTTTCAAAATGGTTCCTGTTTCATCTTCAAATGCTGACATTCATTACCCCTCTTCAACTTCAAGCACAGTACGTCCTTTGTAAGAGCCGCAACTGTGACATACATGGTGCGGAAGCTTGATCTCGCCACACTGATGACACTCGGTCACACTCGGTGCCGTAATTTTCTGATGTGTGCGTCGTTTGTCCCGTTTTGACTTGGATGTTTTACGTTTGGGAACAGCCATAGTAATCTCCTAACCATAAGTTTTTTAATAAATAAACTGAAAATGATTGTCTGATATGTAAAACAGTGTCTAGTAATTTAAATAAAAAAAATTGTCAAGAAAATTTCATGATTTTTTATTTTGTTTTCTTGTGATCTCAGAATTTATGTGCTATGAATGTTCGATGTTCGATGTTCGATGTTCGATGTTCGATGTTCGATGTTCGATGTT
>JAOZLU010000066.1:0-1464 GCA_029934695.1 Desulfobacterales bacterium
GATGTTCGATGTTCGATGTTCGATGTTCGATGTTCGATGTTTGGTATTTGTCTGCGTTATGCTCGGATTGGCAAATCCGAACCACCTGCCAGATTGTCAATCCGGCAGGAGCGGGAATGGAAAAGTTCACCGGTCACATTTCCAGTATGCTCAGTTCGGATTGACAAATCCGAACCGCCTGTCGAATTTTATCAATCCGGCAGGGGAATGGAAGCTCAGAACTTTTCGTAATGTGTAAAATCAGCTATCTCTTTGCGTTTGGGCGGCGAAGATTTTTTGACAGGATACCCCAGAGGAATAAGGGTGACAAGTTCATAACCTTCAGGCACACTCAGAATTTCCTTTGTCCTGTCATGGTCGAACAGGCCCACGATCACTGTGCCAAGTCCCAGTTGGTGGGCGGTAAGGCAGAGGCTCTGGGTGGCAAGTCCGAGGTCAAACATGTACCAGTCCCCGAATTTGGTTGTCACTTTGTCATTATAATATCCTGAAGTCCCCAGCTTGCCGCATAAGGCAAGAAGTACGGGTGCTGCCACAATTGCCTTTGTTGCCGGATTTTTGGGAGCGATGGTCGCCTGGAGCTTTTCCCTTACCGCCTGGTCTTTTATCACAATAACTTCCCAACACTGGGTGTTGTTCCAGGACGGGGTCCATTGGACAGACTCAAGTATCTGGTTCAGCACATCTTCTGAAACTTCCTTTTCCTGATATTTGCGGACACTTCTTCTTTCCTTTATGATTTCCATAAAATCCATAAAATATTTTCTCCTCTTTTTTATTTAACGACTATTCAGTGGATGGGAAAATCCTGGCCGGATTGATAAATCTGGTGGTAATACCCGGTACTTAGCAGTCTCAAGCTGAACTCTCTGCCGGGTGAAAATTTAATGTTTGTTCCTGATAACCGTTACAGTGCTTACCTTCGCATCGCTGCAAATGTACATGGCATCCGGCCTGTCTTTTGAACTTTCCTTTTTAAACACGATCCAAAGGGATAAGAATATAAACAATATTATGTATGATGCCAATATGGTTTCCCACATATTTCACCTCGCCAAAAGCCTGATTTGCGTCTCAATTTTTCGGAGCGGCTCTTTTCCTGCTTTTAAATGGAATAATTTTACATTCTTTTTGTACACCCGTTTTAATTTTTATGCCAAAGCATCTGCAGGAGATCCAGCGATTGCCGCATTCAGGGCATATTTCCATGCCGCATCCCAGATGATGAAAGCCTCCGTACATGACATTGCAGTCCGGGCACCTTGATACTTCATTTTTCTTTCTGAACACATTGTCTGATTTCTTATTATAAGGTACGAGGCTGTATTTTTTCCCATCAATAAGGATATGGCTTTCAACACAGGATGCAGCACCGACCATTTCTTTTCCACAAAATTTGCAGGTAGCCACGGGTTCAACTTTCCACGATGTTTTTCAAAGCATTGTTCAGATCAGGATACTTAA
>JAOZLU010000066.1:1564-14392 GCA_029934695.1 Desulfobacterales bacterium
CGGGTTCAACTTTCCACGATGTTTTTCAAAGCATTGTTCAGATCAGGATACTTAAAACAAAAGCCATATTCTGAAAGCCTGTCAGGAACCGCTCTCTGACTTTGCAGAATGGAGGCTAAGTCGGCATTTCCAAATTAAGCAATGTTAAATTTTCCTGATTCAATATAAGGCACATCTTCAACATCCAGCGCATGGACAATATTCCTGAACATTCTGGCCTTTATTTCCTTGACGATTTGCCTTTTTTTGTTGAGGCTCTTTGCATAAGCAAGGGTTTCATCCATAAGTTCATCTGTATGACATGCCTTTGTGATGATGTGATGTTTTTGGCATTCGTCCGCGGTAAGGCGATTTCCCGTATAAACCATCTCCTCCATTTTATACATAGGGATTGCCTTTTCCAGCAGGCCCAGCATCCCGGGCAGAAACGGAATGCCCAAATCCACCTCCGGAAAGCAGAAAAAGCCCCTGTCCGAGCGCATAAATCTGAAATCATAAGCACAGCACCAAATAGCGCCGCCTGCATAAGCATGACCGTTCATCGCCGCGATGGTGAGCATCGGACAGGTAAGGGTCCTTTTAAACAGTTTGTTCAGAAGATAAAAAAATTTTTTTGCGGCATCCAAATCCTGTTTCTGTATAACAGGCACAAGCCATTCCAAGTCAATACCGTTTGAAAATATTTTTTCATGCGCTGATGTCACAACAAGCGTCTGCGCGTCTGTTTCTTTTTCCACCGTATCCAGAATATCCAGAAAAGCCTGCAAAAAATCAGGATTAAAGCGGTTTTCACCGCTGTTCATTGTAATAACTGCCACGTTTTCATCCAAGGTATATTCAACAATTGCCATATAAACCTCCGCATATTAAAAATAGGGTAAAAAGTGAAAGTAGCTCCGACTTTCAGCTATTCTCTTTCAAATAATTCAGATCTGAAAGCGGAACGACCTCCGGCTTTCATTTTCATTGGTCACACTCAAATCTGTCAATGAAACTACAGGAATTGGATTTATAAGGATTTGAAATCTTTATCAAACCAAACCCGTGTGGTTTTGCTGAATATTGAAAAAATAAAATTAGCATGTGAACATGACAGAGTCAACAAATATGAAAAAAGAAATGACATCTGATCGGCAGGCAGGTATGTTTGCAACACATAAAAAATACAGCAGATTATAAAATTTCACCCCTGCTCCGCCGGATTAAATCCGGCGGTGACAGCCCGAATTTGGCAATCCGAACAAAAGGGACAGGTTCTGTTCTTATTTAAGCGCAGGATTGTGCTGAATCGCACCCCCCGCATTGCTGCTGATCTCCGAAATCAATGCCTGAGGTAAGTTTAAAGCCGACTTCCATAAAATCCACTCTTATCGGCTCTGCTTTTTTCATGAATTCCTTGTCCACGACATATTTGAAGCCATCAACTTCATGCACATCATCGGTATCTTTTGACTCATCCAGAGCCATAGCGAGCGACGGACCGCCTCATCCGCCCTCGTTTAAAAAAATCCGAACAGGTGAAACGTCCTTGCCTTTAAAATATTCGGCAATTTGTGCCGTTGCCGCCGGTGTTACTTCAACCATGATAATCCTCCTTGGAATCAAAGACAGGATGACAAATCAGCCAGTTTCTGAACACAGCGTGATTTCAGCACACCGCCCAGTAAAGTCCGTTAAGCATTTATGGCGATCCATATCCAATCTTTGCAAAAATTTATTTTCTTGACAAAATCTGGCATCCTTCATTTGCCAGTTTGCAGAACAATTTTGCAAATGGTTCTGAATAATCTGCAAAACCGTTCCGCAGGCCGAAAAAAGTGTAAAGCACTTTTCAGATTCTATGAAGGGCACCCAAAAATCTCTGTGAAAGTTAATTTATTCACGAGAATTGAGTTTGTCAATGAAGAAAGTGATCTGAACAGATTTTCTCTGTTCAGCTTCTCAGAATCTGCACAATTCAACTTTTCCCGAACTTTTTAAGGTAATCCATATATATACCATAGTTTTCAGATGAAAACTGCACGAAGACAACCCTTTTTACAGACAGATTCTTCCTGAGAAAATCAGCAGTCATATCCACAGCAATTTTGCACGCGCTTTTTATCGGATACCCATATACCCCACAACTGACGGCCGGAAAAGCAATGGACGTGACATCTTTTTCAACAGCAAGCTGAAGGCTGTTCCGGTAACACGAGGATAGCAACTGACTGTCCCGGGGTGTTCCGCCATAAACGGGGCCAACTGTATGAATCACATACTTGGCAGGAAGATGATACCCTTTGGTGATTTTTGATTCACCCGTAGGGCAACCTCCGATGGTGCGGCATTCTGCCAAAAGCTCCGGACCTGCTGCCCGGTGGATGGCGCCATCCACGCCACCTCCGCCCAAAAGTGAAGTATTTGCTGCATTTACAATGGCATCAACTTCAAGCTGTGTTATATCTCCCTGCATAACTTCCATACAATCAAGGATTCTTTTTTCCATATTGTCCTCCCATCTGAATTAATATCAGCAGTCCTGAAAAGCTCCAAGGCGATTGCCAAATCCGGCGCGATCCGGATTCGACAGTCCGAATTGGGCATTACAGGTGTTTCCTGCTGATGTTATAGCTTTTAACAAAAGATTGTCCGGCGTGACAGACACTTCTGCTGATGTTATAGTTTTTAACAAAAAAATTGTCCGGCGTGACAGGCATTTTCTTAAAAGCTCTAAGTTTCAAATTTTATTTTCCCGAAGTTTTCGGGATGTCCATCAGCCTATATACCAGTGGCAAATGACAAATTGACCATTCATGCTGCAAATCAGAGATCATAAAGGGTTTCATCATCGGTTTAAAAAAGGGTGCAGCTTATTTTTTATAAAAAATCAACTTGTTATCTCATAAAAAAAAATATGCTGGGAAAAACTTGGAACTGAATTGCTGTAACGCAGAAAATAATTATACAAGTTTCTTTTACTTTTACAAATCAGATGATATAATAAAAAACAGTGTCTGTTCCAATAATTAAAATATGCGATCAGCAGACAGGCAGAAAATGCATCCGGTTCTTCCGTCTTCAGGAGGTCCCTGACAAACAGACTGTCCGATGCAGGCCATACAAAGACGACGATTTTTTTTCTGATCTGCCGATCAGCAGGATTATTATACAAGGAAAAGGATTTGTAAAATGAAAAATTCCAAAAATTTCAAACCAGAGGAAGACTGCCTTTATATAAAAGCAGCACAACCTCCACCAGTTTGCGGTTTTATGTCTGATTATGACATTAGGCCATAACAGTTCATTGAAACAAAATAATAAAGGAGGCAAAAGTGAAGTTTATAAGATTGACGTATTCCATGGTTTTGTTTTTTTTCATCAGTTTTTCAAATCATTCCCTGGCTGAGGACAGGGCAACGCCGGAAGATATTATAAAAAAAGTGTACGAAGCAGCAGCATTTTTGTCTCAGGCCGATGAATCCGGCTTGGAGACATTTAATGAGAAAAACGGACGATGGGTCTTTAAGGATACTTATGTTTTCGTTTTTGACTGCAGCAAAGGGAACATCGTTGCTCATCCTATAAAACCCACATTGCTCGGAAGGAATCTGATGGGTTTGAAAGATGTCAGAGGAAACTTTTTTTTTGCACAGCTCTGTGATGCTGCCAAAAAACCTGAAGGGGGATGGGTGGAATATTGGTGGCCGAAAGTGGGCGAAAAAAAACCTTCCCGAAAAGTAAGTCTGCTGTTTCAGATTCCCAACACATCTTACCAAGTCGGATCTGGTATTTATGATGACAATGTTACGATTAAAAATTTGGAAAAACTTATCAAATAATGAAGAAGGGAGTGCAAAAATGGAGCGGAGTGAAACGGAGCGTAATTTTTGCATACCGCCGCAAAGCACCGAAAGTTCCGCTTCACCTCATTTTTGAATGCCTTCCGGACAAAAAATTATCTTAAAGGCAAGAGAAAGGAACGCCGTGAAAATAACAACAAAAATCATGTTGTTTGTCCTGACAAACCTGATGTTGTATCTCATCTCTTTTGGATCAACCTATTATTATAATAACAAAACATACAAATATCAAGATTTTGATTCCCAGATCAGGCGTTTTGAGACCAGCCTGCTGAATACGGTTATCCTTGAAAAAGATTATGCAAAAGGGCTGAATAATGAAACTGCAAGAACTGTGGCATCAAACATTGATAAAAATATCGCATTTTTGGGAGAAATTGTAAAGAATGCTCCTGAAAAGGAAAAAGACCTTAAAACGCTTTCAAAACTGCTTGCAAGTTACAAAAAAAAATTCATGTTTTTTGTCAGCAATAACAGTAAAATCAATATGTTAAAAGATAAGTGGGATGAATTGTTCAGTGATTTCCATGACAAATCAGATCAGTTGGACCGGGAAATTGACGGTGCCATTTTTTCAGCTTATATTAACGGAGAAGAGATTGCTCCTTTATACAATTCATTTGCGATATTGAACAAAAATATTCTCAACGCATTAAGCGGACTCTCCCTGGCAATAAACAAAGACCTGCTTCTGGATGGCAATGAAAAAGTATTTTCAGGAGCCTGTCAGAACGCTTTGGAACTCCTTAATAAAGAAAGAAAGAACATCCCGGCCCTGGCAAAGAGCAGCAAAGAAGAATCATTCATCCGTTTTTCTGTGTATGGAGAAGAAAGCCTTCTTAAAATTGAGGCATTGAACACCAAGATACACAGAATCTGGCAGGAAAACAGAAAGCTCATATCACAGCTTGATGTGGTAAGAAGAAAAATGATTGCAAAAGAGAAAGATATATCTTTCTGGATTCAATCCTCTCTTGATGAAATCAGACTGAAAAATTCTCTGTCTGCCCTGATCAGCGTCCTCATTATTCTCATTGTCCTGATTATCGGCGGAGCGATCATTCTGCGCTCAGTGAGCCGGCCAATCAACAAATTGATTGAGATGGCAATCGGTCTGGCAGAAGGAGAAGGCGACCTCAGTATGCGGCTTGAAGCTCGAACCCGGGATGAGATGGGAAATTTGGCGAGATGGTTCAATATTTTTATTGAAAAAGTCCAAAGCATGATAAAGGAAATAGCCAAAAATGCTGAAACATTGACGGCATCCTCATATAGCTCCTTGGAGATTGCCGGTCAGATGTCCTCGCGGGCAGACCGGATGTTCGAGATTTCAAACAGCGTTTCAACAGCCACCGAAGAGATGTCAATGAACATCAACACCATCGCGTCCGCCACAGAAGAAATGAGCGTAAACATCCAGAATATCTCTTCCACTGCGGAGGAAGTGTCGCGGAACATGAATGTAATGACCTCGGCCATAGAAGAGATGTCTGCCGAGATCAGTGAGATTGCCGACAACTCTCAGGAGGGGGCCGGCGTTTCAACGGGTGCCATGGATATGGCGAAAACTGCGACAAAAGCCATGAATACGCTGCTTAAAGCGACCGAGGAGATTGGTGAGGTGACAAAAGTCATCACAAGAATTGCTGAACAGACAAATCTTCTGGCCCTCAACGCAACCATCGAAGCGGCTTCAGCAGGCGACGCAGGCAAAGGATTTGCCGTGGTGGCCAATGAAATCAAGGAACTCGCCAGCCAGAGCGCCCGGGCCGCGGAGAATATTGCCACGCGGATTGAGGATGTGCAGAGGAATACCGAGGATGCGGGCAAAGTCATTGATGAAATATCAACAATCATCAGCAATCTCAACATGACCATCGTCGGCATCACAAATTCTGTGGAGCAACAGATGGATACCGCGATCAATATCACCGCCAACGTCCGCAGATCAAGCATCGGAGCGGGGAATATCGCCTCTGCCATCGCAGAAATCTCCCGGGGGGCCAACGATATGTCCGCAAATGCCGGCGAGGCTGTCAAAGGCGCCAATGATGTGGCATCCAATATTCAGAGTATCAGCAAGGCTGCCAGTGAAACGAATACCGGGGCCAGACAGGTGAATACCTCGGCTGAAGAAGTGTCCGGCATCGCAGTTCAGCTTCAGGAGATGGTCAGCAAGTTCAAAGTGGAACAGGACGAGGAGGGTCAGCAGTAAAGACATCCGGCTTTTTTCTGAGCCCATAGCGGAGAGTGAGCCTGCAACGGTGACTGAGCCTGCCGAACTCAGCCTGTCGAAGTCTCCTCCAGTTCCGGCAGTTTTCTGAGGTTCACCTCCCGGAGCAGCCCGTCCAGTTCGGTGCGTGACGACCAGAGTATGCCGTGCTCACGGACCAGCTCCGCTGCCCTGCCTGTCAGGCCGTCATGCGAGAATATCCAGAGACGGAGGGTTCTCAGGTCGTCCCCCTTCCTTTCTCTCAGAATCTCCGCCTGCCGCAGCAGATTCGTGACCACATCCGGCCCCGCCGGACGGTTCCGCCATTTGCTCTCGGCCATCCAGACTTCCATCCCGGCCCCGGCATAGATGTCCGTCTCCATCCTCTCGCCGGCCCCGGGTCTGTGGCGCTGGTCAATGTAGAAGAAACGGTCCGGCATGACAATGTCCCGGTCACTGTGAAAATATCTGCCCGGAAGCGTCCTCCCCTGACTGTTCCAGAGTATCTGGATCATATACACCTCCGCAAGATATCCCTTGTATTCATGAAATCTTCTTTTCGTTTTTTCAAATCTGCTGACGACTTTCTCTTCGACCTGCTGATGATTCTGTCTCTCAATCTCGATCCTGCCCCACACCTTCAGAAACTCGTTCAGAATGGGATCGCTTATCTTCCCGAACCAGTTTCCGAAGGCTTTGTATTCGAGCAGATCGCCCCGTGCCAGCCTTATCAGAATCTCCCTTATCTTCTGAAGGGGCACATCCGCGTTCTCCTGTCTTTTCAGCTCATTCTGTATTCTTTCAAGGTCAATGTCCTTCCCGTCCTCCTCCAGCGCTGCGAGATAGAGGATCCATTTCGTGATGCCCTGCTCGTTCACCCGGCCGATCCACCGGCTCACCTGGTCGCCCAGCTCCCCCCAGATGAAACCCGAACTGATGTCAACTGCCAGCATCCGGCTCAGTGTCTCCTCATCGCTGATCCTTTTTTTCCGCTTTGCCGCCTGACGGATCACCGCGCTGATGTAAAAAGGATTTCCGCCGCACCGGTCTGAGACAACCGGGGCCATCAGCTCCGGCAGATCAGCTCCGTAGTGGCGGGCGGCTCTGAGGGAAAGCTCCCTTCCCCAGTAGTCTGTGAACGGCCCGATGCGTTCGTAGTCGAACCGTCCGTAAAGCCCGCCCCTTCCCAGTATGTCGTCAGCCAGGATGCTCATGGCCGAGCCTGTGACAAAATGCGGGCACCTCGGGGATTCCACTGCCTGCTTGAAAAAGCCGGTCACGCTGAAACCGCTGTTCGGAAGCCGGGTGTTCTGAAATTCGTCCAGAAACACCACAACGGTTCTGTCATCTATGGCCGCGACTTCCCGTGGCAGTTTCACAGCATCCTGTTCGGGAATCGGGACAGCACCCTCTTCCATGACCGCTCTGACAAAATCAATGGCAACAGAAAGCCCCTCCGACATTTCCAGACGCTCCTCGACAAGACTGAGCAGATTATGGGTTTTCCTGGGTTTTGAGAGAATACCGGGATTCCGCAGGCGGAATGCCGCATACCACCGGAGAAAATTCTCGGCATATTTCAGTGCGAAATCCCTCCTGTCTGTTATCTCGTCAGGGAGTTCGTAAAACACCGGCACAACCGCGTCCGGGTCTCTGTGATCCTGTTCAAAGAACAGCCGGTTGACCACCCGTCTGAATATCTCTGTCTTGCCCATGCGCCGGTGCCCCAGCAGGGCCGCCGACATGGTTCTCCGCCTGATGGCGTTCAGGGCTGCATTGTGAAAAAGCTCCGTGAACTCCTCCCTGTCCGTGTAAACCTCATCGGGGACAAGGGGCTCGACTGCCCAGTCTCCTGTCTGTCTCATGATTTCTGTCTCCTCATATATATCTGTGCATGGACCTGCGAGGTTTTTGAAACCTCGCAGGTCTGGTTCCCTGCAAGCGTTCTGATGATGTGCGGGGGATTTGCCAATCTTCATGACAAATTTTTTGCGCCTGCCATCATCACCAATTCATCAACAAATCCCTTCATTGTCTCAGCTTGGGCGGAAAGTTCCTCGGATATGGCAGCATGTTGCTGGGAACTGGCCGCTGTCTGTTGCGCGTTCATGTCTATTTGGCCATGAGCAAGACTGATCTGTCTGATTTTTCTGAACATCTCCTTGTTCGCCCGGGTGACGGAGGCGGTCTTTTCACTCATCACTGTCGCGGATGCGATGATGTTTTCAAAGTCGCCGCTGATAGCGTTCATGGATTCCGCGGCCTGTCCGACCCTTTTTTCTGTGATCTCAAGCAATGACTGGGTGATCTTTGCCGCTTCCGTGGTCTTCATGGCCAGTCTGCCCACCTCGCCGGCAATGACAGAGAATCCGCCGGCAGACCCGCCTGACCGGGATGCCTCTATGGTGGCATTGAATGCAAGCAGGTTTGTCTGAAAGGCAATCTCGTCAACACGTTTCACAATCTGGCTCATCTCTTCGCTGTCCGCCTTTACCTGAGCCATCTCCCGGGTCAGTTTCACAAGCGACTCCGAAGAACGGAGCGATCTTTTCAGATTCTCATTCGTCAACTGCTCCGCTGACAGGGTCAGAACGGAAGTCTCCTCGCTGACGGTACCCATCTCCTCAAGGGATGCTGAGGATTCTTCCACGGAAACGGCCTGATCTTCCGCACTTTCAGACAGGGACTGGCTGCTTTCGGACAATTCGGCCGCGGCAGATGACACCTGGGACGCATTTTCAAGAAGCCCGCTGACAAAACGCCTTAAAGACCGGCTGACCGAGCGGCTCAGAAAAAAGGAGACCAGGGATATCGGAAGGATGCAGAACAAAATGACCAGGCTTGCGGTGGTTGCGGCCCTGATCTGTCCCATCAGGTCTGCTGCCGCATGCTCAGATATTTTTGTCAGGGTTCCGTCAATATCCGCCATCAGGACCAGCACTTCCTCTTTTTTCTCATTCAGCTCATTTTTCCATGTTCGCAGTTCTCCGGCAGCCTGATGCAGATGAAGCAGACTCTCCTTATACTTTCTGATCCCATCTGCAAGTGATTTTCCATACTGGTCAATCTCCTGATCGGCACCGCTCAGAGCGCGCAGTCTCAGGGCGAGATCTCCGATCAGTATGAACAAAGGATGTTCTCTCTCCTTTGCCGGAGATTCAAAATATGCCAATCCCAGTTTGAAAAAAGTGAGTTTTATTCGGAGAAGCGTTTCAAAGTAGCCCGGGATCAGGAAGTTCAATTGTTCCAGATTTGAGGAGTCCTTGCCCTCCATCACCCGGTCCATCGCTTTTTCCGGAATTTTTTCCTCCAGCAGGGTCAGGGTGTCATCAAGCTCCTGAATGATGGTTTCCGCCTCCCCGCGAATCAGGTTCACCTTTTCGCATTGTTCAAAAACCACCCGAATTGTCCGCGCAAATGATTCAAGGCCGACATTCAGTTTCATGTCAGAGGTTTCCGCATGAAGGGCTGTCACCCTGTTCACAATGCGTTCGCCATCAGCTTCCAACAAATCCGCTTTTCCGTAAAATATGCTTAAAAGCAGACTCGTATCCGCAAGGATTCTTGCAAGTTCCCTTCCTATCCGGGCGTTTTCGGTTGTCTCGGTTATTTGCCTGGAAAATACGGTTGTCAAAGCAATTTCCACATTTTCGGATGAAAACCATACGACTCCGATGATCACAATATAAGAAACACACATCAGTCCGTTGAGCATCAGATATTTCGCCATAATATTTTTTTGAAGCCATTGGGGTCTTTTTTTTTTCACGTCATCTCCTGTGTGAATTATGAAGGATAAAAAAGGATGCCATTCACCTGATGATCAAGCTTTCTGACCCGATTCGGCCAAAAAGCCTGTCATCCCTGCAAACGCAGTGACCCACTTTTCCCGGTGACAGGGCAATGAATTCCTGCTTTCGCAGGAATGACAGAAAAAAACTTGATGCTCGATATTCAGTAAAAGAAGCCGACAGAAGAAGTGACTGACACCTGCCGGCATTGCATATTATGCTGATTCAGATTCCATCTCAGAAGTCATGGTCTTTCATATTTTCCCTGGTGATATCGATCCAGGCAGAGCCGTAGAGAATCCTTCCCTTGACCCTGATGTTGTTGTACCCTTTGATGCCAAGATCCATCCCGTCTGACATCTTTCCACGTTCAATCGCTCTGATCGCAAGTTTTCCGAGGGCATACCCTGCATCTGCGGGATCCCAGCAACTGATCACTTTTGCCGTGCCGCTTTCCAGATAATGTCCGGCAACAGACACCAGACCGGTGCCCACCACTGCCACCTTGTCCTGAAGGCCGAGTTCCTCAACGGCCCGGCTGGCACCCGGAACCGTCGGCATGGCACTTCCCTGGATGCCCCTCAGGTTCGGATACTGTCGAAGTGCCCTTTTTATTTTCTGATACGCGATTTTCTCATCATCATAATCAAGGATTTTGTCCGCTGCCAGCCTCATTTTCGGATATTTCTCCTTCTGCCGCCGAATCGCGGCGTCTGCCCACTGATTGTGGGATTTGGACAGCAGGCTCGCCACAGTGATCAGATAGTCGCCTTCTCTCCCCATATATTTTGCGAGATGATCCATGAGATGGGCGCCATAAGCAGCGTTGTCAAAGGCCTCAATGTCATAGTGCATGTTCTGCTGGTTGACAGCCTCATGCGTGATCACCACGATCCCCTTGTCCATCGCGTTTTTCAGTGCAGGCTCCAGCACTTGGGGCGCAAACGGGATCACACATATCGCATCCACCCCTTTGTCGGTCAGTTTTTCGACAAGTTTTGCCTGTTCTGCCGGCAGCGGTTTTGCCGGTCCGAGAAACAGGGTTTCATGCCCGGTATCCCTGCTGAACCTCTCTACTCCCTGTCTCATGCGCTCAAACCAGGCATGACCGATGGCCTTGACCACAATTCCGATGGTCTGTTTTTCGGCAAAGACCTCTCCTGCATAAGCGGTTGCGAGAATGAGTGTCAGTGCCATGATCAGAAATTTTTTCATAAGCCCTCCATTATTGTTGACACATTTATTTAAGATATTCTTTCCATTCTGTCGCCTGTGCTGTTGCTGGAAGGAACATTCCTGCAACAAGGATTGCGGCGACAAGCTTCCTGAAACACTGACCTGCCTTTTTCATGATAATCTCCTTTGTGATGGTACTGCAATTGAAGATAAAATTTCTGCCCCATGCAGAAACATTATACACAAGAACTGAAAAAAAGCAAAAAAAAAATGCTGTGACTTGCCAATTCCCCGCAAGCCGGCCCTCCTGCCCTCGGATTGGCAGATCCGAACCATGACGGGCCGGGGGATATGTCAATCCCCCGCGAGCCAGCCTCTCCTGCTCGGTTCGGATTGGCAGATCCGAACCATGACGGGCCGGGGGATCTGTCAATCCTCCGCGAGCCAGCCTCTCCTGCTCGGTTCGGATTGGCAAATCCGAACCATGACGGGCCGGGGGGATCTGTCAATCCCCCGCGAGCTTGGTGAGTTGCCCGGTTTGGATTGGCAAATCCGAATCCCTCGCCTCGTCACTCCCCTGAGCTTCCGAAGAAGAACAGGTTGCTTTCCGGATCCACGGCAAAACGGATACGATTCAGAAAACCTTTCAATCCGATGAAGTTGGGATGGAACCACCCGTCACCCGCAGGCAGCTCGGGGACACCATGGCGATCCTGTATCTACGATAAAAGGTGTCGGTTTGCCAGATAAACATACAGCACGATACGAGGTCCCTCTTCAGCTTTTTCAGGATAATAATCAGAATATTCAGCAGCGCCTCCGGCAAATATGTTCAGACCAAAGGGCAGGATTTCATCCGTCATGGGATCACCTTGTAAATCAGAGACGGTTTCCCATCCTCTCCCGACATGGCCAGTTTTTTGTCCAGTTCGTCCCGGGTCGGCGCATCCGCAATCAGTTCACCAGGTCTGACCGCCAGCCAATGGCCGATTTCATACTCATCAATATGCTGTCTTATCCATTCAAGTGAGTCTCTGAACCAGTTTTTCGGATGCCGCCAAGGTGTTCTGACCACTCTGGCCGGACGGGGATTAAACAGGAGCGAGGCGCGGACAAACTGTCTGCACTCCGGAAATTTTCTGAGCCCGAGTTCTGTGAATTCTTTGCCCCGCCTCATATCTCCGAAGCTGATGGCCATGCTGATTGCCCGGTCAAGAACCTCGGCCGAGGTCGCGGACCAGTCTGTATGTTCAGTCAGACAGCGATAAGCGCGTCCGTCACGCCTGGCAACCGCGGCATCAAGCAGTGCCATGACTTCCGTGTCAGTGCTTTTTGTAGTCATTGTTGAGTTTCCTTTCAATCTGTTTGTTGTCTGATGGCGGAGGATTTGCCCGCAAGCGTTGTGGCGAACCATGATGGGCGGGGGATTTGTCAATCCCGCGAGCCATATCTCCTGCTCGGTTCGGATTGGCAAATCCGAAGCATGACGGGCGGGGGATTTGTCAATCCCCCGCGAGCTTGGGTGAAGTAGTCCGGAGCGGGGGATTTGGTAATCCCCCGCGAGCTTGGGTGAAGTTGTCCGAAGCGGGGGATTTTGGTAATCCCCCGCGAGCTTGGGTGAAGTAGTCCGAGCGGGGGATTTGTCAATCCCCCGGGAGCTTGGGTGAAGTTGTCCGGAGCGGAAGATTTGGCAATCCCCCGCTAGCTTGGGTGGAGTTATTCAGAAGTTGTGTCGCCCAACCCCAGCACCGTCCAACCCCAGCACCGTCTTCACCTGTTCCCCCACAGGATTCGCAGATACCGGCTG
>JAOZLU010000066.1:14492-19357 GCA_029934695.1 Desulfobacterales bacterium
CCAACCCCAGCACCGTCTTCACCTGTTCCCCCACAGGATTCGCAGATACCGGCTGAAACTCCTCAATCCGGGTTTTCACCTGCTCAAACGCCTTCCCGGTAATCCGCTCGGTGCCTCCGAACAGCCGGACGCATCCCTGGAAGATGAAGAAACTCAGAAACAGGGCAATTCCAATGGTCAGAAACGCATGGAGGAAAAAATCGGATGTCAGATAATTGGTGGCAAAAAACGCCCGCGCCGTGATCCATCCGGTATAACCCATGATGCCGATTGCAGGGACATTAAAAATAAACTGCATGAGCAGCCCGCTGAGTCGTTGAGCCGCACCTTCAATTTCACCGTCCAACGCCTCGTTCCACAAGGTCGCCAGTTCCTCGTTCAGGGCCTCGCTGTTCGGGAGCGCGTCCTCAATTTTCCGGACAGACTGCTCAAACCGGCCTTTCACAAGAAATTCGCCGATATCCGGCCAGCTTCGCATGATAGCGAACCGGTAATTCCGAAAGGCCGTATCCACCCGCTCGCCCTTGCTCACATCCTCCACAGCACCTTGGGATTCTTTAAAATGCATAAGCGAGGACACAATGCCTGTAATCTGGCTTATGGGGTTGCCGAACCTGAAAATGGCCGCAATTCCCGTGCCGAAAATGAGTATGCGCGCCCACACTGCAATCAGCCATCCCACCGGGCCCAGCCACCGCTGCGCCAGTTTCTGATACAACAGGACATTCACCCCGAGCAATTGCCTTGTGTCATCGCTCTTCAATGCGGTAAGGGCATCCTTTGCAGCTTTCTTTTCGGTTTCCGTGATCCGTTTCCCAGCCTCCTGAAGATGTTCCCTGTCTGTCTCAGTTTCCGCACGGATTTCGTCAGACACATAGTCCCGCAGATTCTTTGCATTTTCCAGACGCCTGTCAATCACATACCCTGCTCGGTTGAAGTCGCCGAAAACCATTTCCCGCAATTCTTTGAACTGGTCAAAATCGTGCCTGGGCTTTGCCTTGTCATCCCAGCAGGGATCATGCAGGTGCCGGCGGGCGGAAATGCACAGAACTCTGTCAACAGGTTTTTCCCAGGCATCTCTGATGTAGCGCACAAGCTCCGGCACAATGACTTCCCGCAGTTCCTGCTCGTCCAGCCGGTCACATCTGTTTGCCACACACACGAGGGATTCTCCGTTAAACTTTCGCACATAAGGGGCCAGAAAATCAACATAATCCCTCCTTTTCGGATTTTCTGCATTGAAAACGCAGAGAAGTACATCGGAAAGCTCAATGGTTCTGTGGACAATGGGAATATGCTTGTCCTGTTCCGTGCTGTCCGTGTCCGGCGTATCAATAAGGAGGACATTCTCAAGCGCGGATGCTGCATGACTTGAGCGGATTTCCACATTCTTGATCCCCAGTTGTTCGCGTAACTGGTTCGCGTCTATTTCATCCTTGCATAAAACAACCAGATTTCGGGTCGTAGGCCGGTTATGTCCTGCCTCGGACAAATCGTCCACTCCGGCAAAGGCGTTGAGCAGCGTGGATTTGCCAGCACCGCACGGCCCGATGATGCTGACAAGAAGCTTACGATCAAAACGCTTTTCAAGCTCGCCGATCAGGCGCAGTGCCTCATGGCATTGTTTTTTCAGGGCTGTCCCGGGCCGCCACAAAGGGGCCGAGTCAACTGAAGCGGAGAGTGTCTGTATATCATTTTCAAATTCTTCGATCTTGCCAAGTGTCTTTATTCCAAACAGTTGCTGCTTTGAAATCATCTGACTGCCTTTCCGCATAAGGTAAAAAGTAAAAAGTAAAAAATGAAAAGCCCTCCGCTTATCTCGTTCCCACGCTTCGTGTAGAAATGGAGAGTTGGACGCTTAACGTCCCGTGGCAGGCAGGAGGACCTTTAATATCATTTCAGAGCCTTCTCGCATATTTCCATATTATTTCCGATTTCCTTTATCAGATGATCCGCCTCACTGACAGCTTTCTGGGCCGCATGGATGATTCCGCCGGTGATATCGTTCTCAAAAAGCTCCTGAATGGTCTTCAGTTTGTCATTCAGCCACGCCTGTGCAATGGGGCCGAGCATCTCCTGAATCTGATTCTGATCTGCTTTTCTCATGCCCGTTGTGACCGGAATGGCGATAAGGGCGTACAGATCATTCAGTCCGAACAGTCCTGCCAGTTTTACCTGAATTCCCCCGGCACCCACCGCGTCGCCTGTGGAAAGAACATAAGTCACAGCGGCCGTTGCAGGCAGCACGTTCAGGAGTGCGGAAAATGTCTGCCGGACCCTGTCCGAAAAGCCCATGCGTTCCCGCATCTGATTCACGAGATCATTCAGTTCCTTTTCAATATTTTCCGATATCTCGACAACGACATCCTTATGTGCAAGAATTGACACCAGAGCTGCTTCCCAGTCTTTGTCCCGCAATGCTTTCTGTTCCTCAAAAACAACAGGATGGGTTGAAACCCAGAGCGTAAAGGCCCCTTTCTTATCTGAAAATTCTATATACGGCATGTCTTCCACCCCCTTGACCTCAATGATACGCTCAAGCGCGTCAAGCATCTGGCCGGCCACAGGCTCCTCCGCAGTCAGAGACACAGAAAGCTCCGAGCCTGCGGTTCTGCGATGCATGGTCGTGACCACGTTGAGAATGTCCGCTTCCACCTTGTCCCTGAAATCTTCGGGAGACTTGTCGGGTTTGCTGCTGAAGAGCTTGTCCTTTACCTGCCCCATCGCACCGGCCAGCATTTTTATGGGCTGACTGAAAAGGGTGCCGGTTTTCCGCATGGCCCGGATATAACCGGGATCTGTGGAAAACCAGATTTCAACAAAGCGTTCCAGGACCAGGTCTATGGGAAAATGCGGCAGTGCTTCCCGGACGCACTGACTTTGCACGGTTTGCAGGGTATCAAGATACAGACACAGTTCGTCAAAGGATACTTTTGTGCGGACAAGGGCTTCATTCGCCTTTTCCAGAGCACTTTTCAGAATTGAGGAAAGCAGTTCGGGGCGGAGTTTCCGGGGGTCCATTCCCTTGAGGGCATCTGCAAAAGGCGGGTCCTGCTCACGCGCCGGCCTCAGTTCCATGAATTGCTCGCCCGCGGCCACAGCATTATCTTCATCTGTCCGATAAATACCCAGCACATATTTCTCTGCTTCGTCGCCGTAAAGGTTATGAGCGACGGTCATCGCATGACGGATGACTTCCTGATTGTCAAATCCCGCGTAAATCCGATAGACCAGGAAGCATTTCCTCATGCCGAGACCTGTCAGCATCTGCGAGATGAAATCAGTGTTATCCCGGTTATTGTAGTTGGAGTTGGTAAAAATATATATCAGGATATCCGAGGTTTCAAGGGCCTGGCGCACAATGTCCCGGTTGGCGTAATCTCCCCGCGCACCTGTGTCAAAGTCAGGCGTGTCCATCAAAACCATGTTCCGGGGGACATTGCTGCTCAGAATATAAAGCGGGCATCCGGGGACGGTGAGTTCCTCCTTATCTTCCAAGGGCTTTGAGACAGCCCCGAACGGCTCAAACAGGGTGGAAAGAAAATTTTTCTGCCTGAATATCTCTCCGGGAGCTGAGACAAGGATACGGCGGTTAATCCCTGCTTTTCCGCCGGCTGGTGAAAGCCTGTCTCCCACCAGTGAGTTGAACAGGGTGGATTTTCCCGAAGATCCCCCGCCGCAGACAGCCGCCATCAAAGGGAAGTCAGGCGAGAAGCGGGGAAGCAGTTTCCCGTCAATGATATTGGTCCATGACATCAGATCCACTGTATCGGCGAGACAAAGCGTATCAACAACACGGGGAAGGTCGCTTCTCAATTTTTCCAAAGCTTTGTTCAGGCTTTGTTCTGAAAGGTCTTTCATACCGGATAATTCTCCTCATAAAATTGGAGATGAAAATTCAATATGTTACTCGTTCCATCCGCGGTTTGTTCCCAGGCATGTCCCGGCAATCTGAAATCATATACAACCACAAAATCCGCCAGAATCAGACTCGTTTCCAGGCGGAAGCCCGGGAACGAAAATTTTTCTGTTTTTGGAATGCGTCCAATTTATGTTTCAATGTTCAATTTGTCATATTCAGCTCTGACCATTTCTTTGTCATATTTTTTTTCAAGTCGTCTGATAATAAAATGGCCGCGAGCCATTTTTTGAAAATGATCTATGAAAATCGTGTTGATTATTGCGCCACCCGCGGCGCCTGCGATGGGAATTGCCGAGGCCGCTGTTTTTTCCGAGACGACAATCCCGAAGCGGGCGCTGATCTGCGTAATCAGTCTGACTAAAATCGGGGCACCTGCTTCCGAAAGCCCATGCTCTGCAACATAAACCGCTGCATCGGACAAAGTTTGAGAGAGGGCGGCCCTTATGGCATAATAGCCGGTTTCCGCACTGTTGTCACTTTCTGACCTGCTGCCAAAGGCAAACACCTCTATACAGGCGAGCTTTGTTTCAATGCCGCTGATGTTCTCCCCTTCACTTCTTGCGATATCAGCTATGGACCGGAGCATAATGGTTGTGGAAATTGGCAATTCAATCCCGACAGCGGGTAATCCGAATAAGCCCCCTGCACATCCGGAGCCTGCCGCGGCAATTTTATGAACAATATTGGAAGATGATTTTTGCCTTTTTTTGCCAATGGTGAGTATGGCAAAATTCAATGCTGAATGCAATGCTTTTTCACTGCACTCCTGAACATGAGCAAGCCAATTTCCCGGCAAATACTGAAAGCCCTTTTCAAAAGGGAGTCCCACAATATTCATAAGTGTTGCGGCAAAACCCGGATTTTCCAAGAGCGTTTTTGCATACGCCAAATCTTCCGGATCGTTTCCGGATAATTCCATTTTCTGTCCTCTCTTCAAAGTTCA
>JAOZLU010000067.1:0-11756 GCA_029934695.1 Desulfobacterales bacterium
GAGGAAGGGCTGAAACACACCATCGCATATTTTAAGGAACTGCTGGCCTGATCATCACTCAAAAACGACACAGAAGGGATGATTCCCACAGAAAGAAGTTGGGAAAAAGAAATGGCCAGAAAGAAAAAACTTTACAGCAAGGCCCGGACTGTCTCCGCAAATCTCTCATTCAGCGAACTCTGCCTGCTTGCCGAGTCAGCAGGTTTTGAATTCAGAAACCAGGCGGGCAGTCACAGGATATACAAGCATCCTGTCTGCCGGGAAATGCTGAATCTTCAGCCTGAAGGCGGGAAGGCCAAACCGTATCAGGTGAGACAGTTGCTGAGGATCATAGACAGACACGGTCTGATAAAGGAGGGAAAATAGCATGTTCATGTATTCTGTAAATCTGATCTGGAGTGAGGAGGACGGCGCTTACATGGCAACCATTCCGGAATTTCCGAATCTGTCCGCATTCGGGAAAACCCCCGGTGAGGCGGCAGAAGAGGCTGAGATTGCGGCCAGGGGATTCATGGAGGTGATGAGGGAGGACGGCTGCGAGATTCCTGAACCATATACTCTTGAAAAAGCCGCATAGAACCCCCTTTCGCAAAACCGTTTAAAGAACAGCACAGGGAAAAAGTATGCACAAATAATTTTTTAAGATGGGATTGTGCTATGTCTTTTAAAAAATCACATATCAAAAGTATAGTATGTATGTTTTTTACTGAGGCAACTGAGACAACTGAGGCATATATATCAAAATCTGTTGTTTTTAATTTCTTTTTTTCTGCCTCAGTTTTTCAAATTACAAAAAATGAATTGAGGAAATGAGGCACAAAAAAAACTTTTCTTTTTCTGTGCATTTCTTTTCAGCACAAAGCAAAACACCATTTAATAACTCTTTGAAATCATTCATTCCGGTCAGACCAGCTATACCCCAACTGACCTTCGGAGAGACTGAAGGAAGGGGTAACTTCGATTTCGTAGTTACTGTAGCATATAGAGGGCCAGTTTGTCAGCTATACGCCCAACTGACCTTCGGAGTGACATTATGTATATCAAGATATACATAGGGGAAGTTCCATTAGAGCTGTGGCCCGTTTGTTTACAGGCTTAATGGACTTCGGCTTCGGGCGGGGCTTTCCGGCCTCGTCTCGAAGTTTCTTTTTTATGTTATTTATTTCAGGGCTTGAAATTCTGGAGATATTTTAAATCCGGGAACCTTCCCCGGAAGCAGAAACCTCTGTCGTCAATCGTCAAGGTTGCCGGGGGTCCCGAAGCAGTCTGAACGGTTTCGCCATTATGCCGCCTGTCTCAGTATAAGCTCAGTGTGAATTCCGGCACGGAACAGCATGTTCACCAGCGAGTCAATCGTAAAACGGTCAATTTTACCGCTCATAAGGTCTTTTATACTGTCCCCTGTCACGCCCATGCTCCGGGCCGCATCTTCCGGGCCGACGGCTTCCTGTGCGATGCGATCACGCAGCCGGATCATCATCTCCGACCGGATACGCAGGCTTTCCGCCACTGCCGGATCATCTTCCAATGCCTCGAATATGTTGTCATAAGGTCTGCTGAGAGTCATTTTCTCCTCGCTTCCGACATCTCCCTGTACCGCTTTCGGGCCAGAGCGATGTCCCGGTTCCGTGTTTTCTGTGTTTTCTTCTGAAAAGCGTGAAGCACATATACCGCCTCCTCAAATTTTGCGACATAGACCACCCGGAATTCGCCGCCTTCGTGAATCCGAATTTCCATCGCACCCGGTCCGATGTTCCTCATGGGTTTCCAGTCATCCGGGTTTGTCCCGGACTGAACATTTGTGATCTGGAATCCGGCCTCTCTCCGTGCAGGCCGGGGAAAGGCTCTGAGATCATTCAGGGATGAGCCTGTGAAAACCACGGGTCTGAGTTTTTCTGTGTTTCCTGACATAAAAAATCCTTAAGTTTGTTCGCCAGGCAGAAATGATGCACATCAAATCTTATCTTTTCCATTCCCCCTGATGTGCCGATTTTGAGACGGATAAGAATACGGGTTCTGAGTTCGGCAGCGGCTTTTTCAGTGTAAGTAAATTCTCTCTTCAAGTTTATCTCACTGTTTCTCTGTTCCATTCCTTTTCAAAAGGCGGATCAGGATAAATCAGGTCAACGCTCTCATCCGGGATGTATTCACGGAGAATCGCCAAATTGTCGCCGTAAAATAGTGTGTTTTGGGTTGCTGGTTTCATTGTTTTGTTTCAGGGGAAATGACCAAATGATTCAAATCACCAAATAATTAATATTGTCTGGAGCGCACCAGCCGCACATAGCTGATGCCATGCCAACCGACGTCGCCGAGGTCGAAACTGACGTAGCCGAGGTCGAAACTGATGTCCCACGACCCGCCCGACGACCGCTTGTCTGCACTCCAACACGATAATTGCTTTCTGTCAAACACGGGATCAATGTAATGGCTGTTCACCCTTTCGCTTTCCAGCAAAGACATGAGTTCCTCAAGGGTGGGAAGCCGCCAATCGTTGTAACTGGTAAATTGATCCTGGTTCAATTGGTCAATGTAAGCCTGCACATTCCCTTTTGTGCTGTTCTCTTCATGCACGATGGTCATAAAGTCATCTCTTCATTCACAATAGTCATAAACTCCCCCGGGTTTGTATCAAGGTACAGTCAAGCTTTTCAATGATATCCGAAAAGGCAGTTTCAGCGGGTGGGCTGAGGTTGCCGACGGCGTTCTGAAGTCTGCCGGGTACAAAGATTTTTTGGGGAATGAAAAGACTTTTGACAATGAAGACCGTGTTCAGGAAAGGGATTTTGTCAACTTCATGCTTGAAATCTTCAAGGGTTCTGACTTCACAGCAAAGGATGTTTGCCATAAAATCAGGGAATCTCAGTTTGTGATTTACCTGAGTGAAAAGGAAAATGGTGAAACCCGTTTCCTGGGGAATGTCGTTTTCAAAAAGCTGAAAAACCGGGTTTTTGAAATTGACGGTCAGAAGGTGAAATTGGTTCAGACGGGCAAGCATTCCAAAGGCGGCGCCCTCTGGAACCTTGAAGGAGGTAAAATTAGATACACCAGCGATACACCGCACTTAAATGTTGAAAATGACAGTGAAAAGAGTGAATTTGCTCAAAATGCGCCTACTCAGGTTGAAAACAGATACACCACTGATACACCCGGCGATACACCGCATTTAACTATTGAAAATGACAGTGAAGAAGATGGTGTATCGGTGTATCAAAAACCGCACCCCCCATAGAAATAAAAAAAGAGAAACATAAAAAAATTATGTGTGCAAAACCCGGATAAAGAAAATGAATGTTGCAACAATCCGGACTGTTTTGACTGTGAGCATTTTGAAGTTCACACGCACAAATGCATGGAAGAAAGAAATGTGGGGGAAAGGGCTTTGTACCCTTCAGACATAAAAAAGCTGCGTGATGTTTCCTATATGTTCCCTATTTCATCAGAGCTTATTGTGTTGTTTTGTGTAAACCCTTAATTTCATTGGTACGCCCGGCAGGATTCGAACCTGCGACCTACGGATTCGTAGTCCGGCACTCTATCCAACTGAGCTACGGGCGCACGGTCAATTCAAATTGCTTATAAACTATGGTGACGATGATGTCAATAATAAATTGGAAAAAATTTAATTTTTTTGCTCAAAGCCCGGATTTGCTCCTTTTTCCCTATGCAGAGCGTGGAAATGTGTCCCACTTTTCGTACAAAAACTGCCCAGCAGATTAAATGTGATGGCAGGCCAATTTTTTCAAAAATATATCGTTTGGCATTATTCTTGCGTGGCATCAGATATTTGTAATGCCACAATGAATTTTAAGATTTCAGGTGTGAAGGGTTCCGAAACTGAATTTCTTACAGTGCTGAATCGTATATGGTTATTTTCCATTATTTTTGTGATTTTTTGCCTGAAACAAATCTGACTGCCGAAAGAATTTCTTTCGGCACGACATCGGATTCGTCGCAATGGCTGACGATATCCCGACACTCATAAACTCTCCCAACCTCCTGAAATTACTGACACTGATATTTCCCGATGCAGCAAAGTTCCTGCTTAACGATACTGACAGCGAATGGATAAAACCCGGGTTTCTTTGCCGGTCCTCATCAAAGTGCCCTCTGCCATTCCGGTTTCAGGGTCACCTTGCCTGCAAGGGCCTGATCAATCAGTTTCAATGTTGCATCTTTTTCCTTTGGCAGTTTTGCCTTTATGGGAAGGTAATTTGAAGCATGATTGGCGTGAAAAAGTCCTCTGCAAAGGTTTGTGTGGGCAATCATGGTCCTGAGTTCGTGCAGCATTTCATCCGGCTCAATCAGCGTGAACTTTCCTGATTCATAATCCTGGTGTATGGGTGTTCCCGGAATCAGCATCAGGCTCAGAGCACCCACATATTCGGGATCAATGGCGGAAAGGACCCTGCCAGTTTCCCGGGCATGAATTTGGGAGCGTTCTCTCCCGGCAATTCCCAGCAGCACTGTAATCGAGAGATGAATGCCCGCCTCCCTTGCTTTTTTTCCCATCTGAATCATGGTCTCGGCCGTTGCTCCCTTGTCAATATTCTTCAACGTCACGTCATCGCCGGTTTCAAGGCCCATGAAAGCAATGCCGATGCCATGCGCTTTCAGTTCCCTGAGTTCGTCAACGGTCTTCATCTTCAGACTCTTGGCGTTGGCATACACGCCCACCCGTGTGACCCACGGCAGCTGTTTTTCGATCTCAGCAAGAATCTTGAGCAGCCTCTTCTGCGGGAGGATCATGACATCTCCGTCGCAGAGAAACACCCTTCGCTGATTTTTACAGTGCTTTGCCGCAAAAGCAATGTCGGCCATGATGATGTCATTGGATTTGATGCGAAAACGCTCCCCTGCGTAAGTTCCGCAAAATGTACACTTGTTTCGTGAGCATCCCACCGTAACTTGCAGCAGAATGCTGTGGGCCTCGCTCGGAGGCCGGATGATATTTCCTTCGTAATGCATAAATATTTCTCCAAATATAAGATTTGAGACTTCCGGAGTGCCAAACTTATCTTGCCAAACAAACTTTATCTTACCAAACTGCAAGTTTGGCAGTCCGGATATTTTTTTGAAATTTCCGAAATTTCAGAGGTCTCTGATATGTGTTGCTGGTGAGATGTCGCATGGGAGGCGGAGCCTCGTAACGAGGGACATAATTTCAGGAAAGAAAGAGATATTTTACCAATGTACAGACATATCTGAACCAGACTTTCTTCAGGCTGATTTTGGAATATCCGGCCATCCGTTTGTGTTCATGGGACGGAACCTCCCCCATGCGAAACCCTTTTTTCAGGGTCTTGATGATCATCTCCTGTTCAATGGTGGTAATATTCTCTTTCAGATCCAACTGTCTGATCACATCCGCTCTGATCGCCCTGAATCCGTTCTGGCTCTCACTCAGCCGGACCTTGAATTTCCAATTGATGCAGGCTGTGATAAAAGAACTTCCCATCAGACGGAAACATTCGTCAAAACCGCCGTGCAGTTCACTTGAGCCGCCGATCAGGCGGGAGCCTGAGACATGATCCGCCTCGTTTCTGAGTATGGGCTCCACCAGTTTCGGAATATCTTCAGGGTCATGGGAACCGTCCGCATCAATAAAGACGATAATATCTCCTGAGACATGCTTTGTTGAATGGCGCAGGGCTTCCCCCTTGCCTTTTTTATGGTCAAGAACAACTTTGACTGCCAGACCTTCTGCAATCTCACGGGTCCGGTCACAGGAATGACCATCCACCACAATAACCTCGTCTGCATAAGGAATGCATCCTTCAATAATACGGGCAACGGTCTTTTCCTCGTTCACAGTCGGAATAACGACGGAGATTGAGAATTTCGGATGTTTGACGTATGAATTTGATTTTTCTTCAGAATTAGGCATGATGTTCCTGGTTCTAACGGATTTTGTGGTTGCATAAGACTGATTCCTGCAAACCGCAGATGAACGCAGATGCTCCCGCACAGGCCGTATGTGTTCATCTGCGTTTGTCTGCGGTTGTCTGCGGTTCATATCGGAACCACAAAAACCATTAGAACCAGTGATGTTCAACCTGTAAGAAGTTTGCAATGAACTCAGCATCCTGTACATCGCGGATGAGTTTCCGGAGCTGCTCACGGATGCCGCCTTCCGGAGAAGATGGCAGGAATCATGAGCCTCCGGTCCCTGAGCCTGTCGAAGGGGAAGTTATTCACCAAGCATCCCTTTTCTAAGTCCTTTATCCGCGGGTTTTTCGCCCAGCCATATTGCAAAGACAGCCTTTTTGAAATCAAGTCCTTTTATGACACCCATCAGCTTTTCTTTTATATGAACACTGATGCCCTGGCCCGGGACGTAAATAATGTCGTAAATATCGCCTTTCTTTGCTTCTTCTTTGAAAAAGGAATTGAATGTGTCTATTTTCTCCTTGACCGGGGCAATATTTCCGCCGGTTCCATTCTCAAATCCCTCATTCCATGCGGCGATCAGTTTCTTGGAGGAAACGCCGTCATAGATAAAGTGCATCCTGATTGCCATTGGCTCGTCTGCCGCAATAACTTTCTTGGGGTCTTTATTTTTTTGCACCAGATACAGGCCGCCCGCATACACTTTAATGAAAAGTTTTTTTCTCAATCCCGCACCGTTCAGAAGCAGACTGCTCTTGCCTGCTGCCAGGGAATCGGGCAGGCTGACCCCGCCGATATCCTTTGCCATTGCCAGAGATGCCATTACGAGAACAGCCACGGTCATAACAAATATTTTTTTGATCATCGTACACTCCTTTCTCAGTCCTCCAGCTCCTGCCGGATTGGCAAATCCCGCCGGCTCGGATTTGCGAATCCGAGTCGAGCCGGGGACAAATTTAAGATTTGTTGTATCAGTCCCCCATCTTTGCCATGTAGTCATCATACATGGTTTCAAGGGAAAGTTTATGTTTCGCCTCTTCCTGGCAGAGGACTTTGAAGAGCTTTTTGGCATCCTCACCCTCAGCTTTATCCAAAAAATCATTGTAAAGCTTCAGGGCTTTTTCCTCCCGCTTCATTGCAATCATCAGCAGTTCATTGTATCCCATCCCTTTTTTGTACTCAGGGTCAGCAACATAATCGCTGCGCTTCATGTCCGGAATCCATTTGAGTTTATACTCAGCCACGCTTTTGTCAATGCCTTCGGTTTCCAGTTTCTCAAGCATTGCCTGATGTTTCCGTTCTTCCTGAGCAAATTCTTTAAACATCTCCTTGGAACCGGACAGGGCCTCCTCCTTGCTTACCATATCATAAAAATCAGCGGCCTCTTTTTTCTTTTCAATGGCAAAACCAATGGCAGCCTTCAGACTTTCAAACTCCATTTTTCTCTCCTTTATAATTTATTAATTCGATCTTTCAATATTCCTGACAGTCAGTCAGAAGCCACAGTGAAAAGCAATTCTGGGCATCCTTCATTTGTCAGTTCACACTTTATTGCAGAACAATTTTACTGTAAAACAATTTTGCAGATTGTTTGCTTGTTTGCCGCAGAACAATTTTCATCTCAGTAGCAGTTGGAGTACAACCGAGATTTTCTCTTAACTCATAATAAGGATTCACGCAAAAATAACTTCACATTCTTTGGGAGTTTGACAAATTATTTATGAGTGATTCCCGTACCTTTTTTTTGTGCCCTCTGTGCCTCTCTGTGGGATATCGGCGTGACATGCTGAAAATTGCAGCCTCCCCTGAATCCGCTATAATCAGAAAATATGCAACTCTGTGAACAGTGTTCCTCTGTGATTCCTTTGTGACTCTCTGCGTTTTTTCGGACTGAGTTATTCACCGGGTTGCAATCACCACGCCGGTGCCGATCATAACTGTTCCGGCACTTCGGTTAAGATTTCGGACTGCACGACGGCTTGTAAACAAGCGACGGGAGCGGGCCGCAAAATAGGCATAAGCTCCAAGCACCCCGGTCGGCACCAGAGCGATCATGCCGATGACAATGACTATGTCAAGAGATGTCAGACAGGTGAGATCCATGAAGTTCGGCAAAAAACCGACGTAGAAAATGATTACTTTTGGGTTGCCGAGAGTTATAAAAAGACCGGCCAGAAATCTCTGCCTGACGCTGCGCTTTCCAAGTTTCTGTTCAGTGTCTGCCAGAACAGGCTTTGCCGTCCACATTTTCCAGCCCATCCAGATCAGGTATGCGCCTCCCGCAAGTTTGACAATGAAAAAAAACTCTCCCAATACAAAGACAAACGCTGACAATCCGAAAACAGCCAGCAGCAGAAACAGGATATCTCCGAACACAATGCCTGCGATAACATCAAGCGACGGACGAAAGCCTGAGGAAATTGCCTGGGCAACCGATGCAAAAACCCCGGGCCCGGGAGTGGCCGCCAGAATCAGCATTGCCAGAGATAAGGTTATTATGGATTCAATCGTCATAAATAGTTCCTCAAAAGTGAAAAGTTGAAAGTAAAAAGTTTCCCAAAATGAAGATAAACCCGGCTTTTCCCTAATGAACAACTCCTTTGTCTGCGGAAAAAAGCCGGGTATCTTTCCCGTATTTCCTAATATGTCCTGCAGATTTTCAAAAATACCCAGTTCAAAAACAGTTCTGCCCAAAGCCTCTTTTTCAGGATAACCGAATATCGCAGCAAACGCTTCATTCACCTGAATCAGACGGCTGTCTTCCAGCCGGATGATGATAATTGAGTCAGGAGCGGCTTCCAAAGTGTGCCGATATCGCTCCTCACTGGCATGAACCTCCTCTCTCAACTGCTGGAACCACTTCTTCGAGGATGATATTCAGGATATGATCCAGACTGTCGAGAGAGGTAATTCGCTTGGTGACTTCTTTCAGGCGCATAAACAATCCCAGGCGAGCATCGATTGCCGGACGGGGTTGCAAACCCCGTCCGGCATCCACAACATTGCGGACGGGGTTGCATTTGCCAATCCCAGGCGGGCATTCAAACCGCGCTCTACACCAGGCCCTGATCCAGCATGGCATTTACCACTTTCACAAAACCGGCAATGTTGGCGCCTGCCATATAATTTCCGGCATGTCCGTATTCCTCAGCAGCATTCAGACAAGTCTGATGGATGCTTTTCATGATCATCATCAGACGGCTATTCACTTCTTCCCGGGGCCAACTGAGGCGCATGCTGTTCTGGGCCATTTCCAGACCGGATACTGCCACACCGCCGGCATTGGCTGCTTTGCCCGGAGCATACAAGATTTTTTTATCCAGAAAAATGTCAATGGCTTCCGGAGTGGAGGGCATGTTTGCTCCCTCGCAGACAACGTAAACGCCGTTGCTGATCAGATTGGAGGCATCTTTTTTCCAGACTTCATTTTCTGTGGCACTGGGGAAAGCACAGTCGGCATTGTGATTCCACAGGGGGTTGTGATCTGAAGCGGCATCTGTCTGAGTGTAAACCGCGCCGGGATATTTGTCAACATAGTCTTTCATTCTGCCCCGGCGGATATTTTTGAGATGTTTCACAAATTCCAGTTTGTCCCTGTCTATGCCTTCCTCATCATAAATATAGCCGGAAGAATCAGAAAGGGTGATCACTTTGGCCCCCAGTTCGATGAGTTTTTCCGTGGTGAACTGAGCCACGTTTCCGGAGCCGGACACCAGGCAGGTTTTTCCCTCAAGGGTCTCATTCCGGGTAGCTAGCATCTCAGATGCAAAATAGACAGAGCCGTACCCGGTTGCTTCCGGCCGGATCAGACTTCCACCCCAAGCCAGGCTTTTACCGGTCAGTACCCCGGTGAATTCGTTGCGTAACCTCTTGTACATGCCGAAAAGATACCCGATTTCCCTGGCCCCCACCCCGATATCTCCCGCAGGCACGTCCGTATTCGGGCCGATGTGGCGCGAAAGTTCAGTCATAAAACTTTGACAAAAGCGCATGACCTCATCATCGGATTTGCCTTTGGGGTCAAAGTCGGACCCGCCCTTGCCGCCGCCCATGGGCAAGGTGGTCAGGGCATTTTTGAAGACCTGCTCATAAGCCAAAAATTTGAGGATGCTCAGATTCACCGAGGGATGGAAACGCAGACCGCCCTTGTACGGGCCGATGGCACTGTTCATTTCGATTCTGAATCCGCGGTTGACATGCACCTGTCCCTGATCGTCCATCCAGGGAACCCGGAACATGATCACCCGTTCGGGTTCCGTGACTCTTTCCAGAATAGCCGTCTGGCGGTATTCGGGATGGCGGTCCAGAACTGGCTGAACAGTCCCCATGACCTCCTGCACAGCCTGATGAAATTCCTTTTGTTCCGGGTCTCTGGCCTTGATGAGTTCCAAAATGTCTGACATGGATAACCTCCTTTTGCAGTTTGTTTTTTTAAGAAATAAAACTTGATGTTTGAAACGTAAATTTGAACTTTCAAACGCAGGACAGAAACTGTCAGAATACCTCCGGGTGACTTTTCAACATGACAATCTGTCCTCCTTTATAATTTTGATTATTTATAATAATAAAATTATTTGCCAGACAGGATAACGCATCAGATTTAATTCGTCAAGGTTTTTCTCTTTCTGATTCCGAGTGTGCGGAAAGCAAACACTTTTTTGCGGAAAATCCTTTAAAATTAAAAGGATGAATCAGTCATTACAAATTATCTTATTAAATTCATTCTGTGAACAGAAAATATTTGACATTTTCTTATTGTTTCAATATTAAGGAACGAAATATTTCAGGACGGAGTGCAAAAATGCAGTGGAGCGAAGCGGAACGGAATTTTTGCGCTACCAAGAACACAAAAAATTCCGTTCCACACGTTCCGCTCCATTTTTGCATTCCGAATTTTATAGCCATTAAAAAAGAGAGGAGAAAAGAAAGTTGTATGAAATTTGTTAAAATTTTTTTTGTTATGACAATCTTGACAACCCTGAGTGCTTTTGCTGCTTTTGCAGAAAAACCGACCCTGATGATGGCGACGACCACAAGCACGGATAACACCGGCCTGCTGGATTACCTTGCGCCCCATTTCCAAAAAGCAACCGGAATCGAACTGCGATGGACGGCCACAGGAACCGGCAAGGCCCTGAAACTGGGAGAAAGCTGTGATGTGGATGTGCTGATGGTTCACGCACCGGCTGCGGAAAAGAAATATGTGGCTGACGGATTCGGCGTAAACCGCCGGGAGATTATGTACAATGATTTCGTCATCATCGGTCTGGAAGCTGATCCCGCAGGTCTGAAAGGGAAAAGCGTAAATGACGCACTGAATACTGTCAGAAGCAGGAAAGCGGTCTTTGTCAGCCGGGGAGACAACTCCGGAACCAACAAAAAGGAAATTTTTCTCTGGAAGAGTGCGGGCCTGCCTGTCCCGGAAAAGGAATCATGGTATGTCCAGACCGGCCAGGGGATGCTTGCCTCTGTCAGAATCGCGGCGGAACGCGGCGGATACATAATGACGGACAGGGGAACATATATCAAATATGAGGCAAATATGAAGGGTAAGCCTCTGCTGAAAATTCTGGTGGAAGGAGAAACGACTCTGAATAATCAGTACAGCGTCATTACCATCAACCCGAAACATTGCCCCAAGGCAAAATACGATTTGGCAGAAAAATTTTCCGCATGGGTGACCGGCCCCGGGGCACAACAACTGATCAGGGACTTCAAACTTCTTGATAAGCCGCTCTTCACGCCGAATGCAAAATAAGAATAACTCAGTATCAAAGGCTTCCGCCTCGTTCCCAGGCTCCGCCAGGGAACAAGTGTCCGTGGCTGAATGAATCATATTTCAGAAGGCTTTTTAACAGCAGTTCAAT
>JAOZLU010000067.1:11856-19357 GCA_029934695.1 Desulfobacterales bacterium
AGTGTCCGTGGCTGAATGAATCATATTTCAGAAGGCTTTTTAACAGCAGTTCAATTGCTGATCAGAGGGGATGCTGAAACATATTCGGCGGTGAGTGCCACCATCCGGGTCTCAGGCTATTCCATATCCGTGAGCCTTATTCTCGGCATTCCTCTGGGGTTTCTGCTGGGATATTATCACTTCAGAGGAAAAAGGCAGGTCCGGCTGCTCGTGGATACAATGCTGGCATTGCCTACGGTTTTCATTGGTCTGCTTGTCTATGCCTTCCTGTCAAGGCGCGGCCCTCTGGGAGAATGGGGACTTCTGTTCACCCTTCCCGGAATTGCGATTGGCCAGACCATACTCGCGCTTCCTATTGTCATAGCACTGAGTGCATCTGCCGTTGAAACCATGGATCAGCATCTCAGGATAACTCTCATTTCTCTCGGGGCCAACCAGAGACAGTTATTTTTCAGCACTCTGTGGGAAGTCCGGCACAGCATTCTCGCAGCCGCCCTGACTGCTTACGGCCGGGTGATGACAGAGGTGGGCATCTCCATGATGGTCGGAGGGAACATCAAATGGCATACCCGGACCATCACCACGGCAATTGCCCTGGAAACCAATAAGGGGCTGTTTTCCATGGGCATCGCACTGGGGCTTGTACTTATTCTGATTGCATTTATTGTAAATCTCTCGGTTTCTTTTTTGCGAAAGCGGAGTTGAGGTTGGACAATCTTATCTATCATATCCGTCATCTCAAGCACTTCTATAATACGCATCCGGCCCTGGAAATTGACCAGTTGTCTATCTCTCAGGCGTCTGTCGTGGGACTGATCGGACCCAATGGAAGTGGCAAGAGCACCCTTCTGAAACTGCTGGGCTTTATTGACCGCCCGACCAGCGGTGAGATTCTTTTCAAAGGCAAGTCTGCGGAGCCGTTTTCCGACGCGGTGAGATTCCGGGTGACGCTTCTGACCCAGACCCCCTATCTGATGAAACGCTCTGTTTTCAAAAATATCGCCTACGGCCTTCAGATCAGGGGAGACAGCAATCATCATCAGGAGCGGATATACGAAGCCCTTGAAATGGTGGGCCTGCCGGCAGAGGCGTTTGCAAAACGCCAGTGGTATGAACTTTCAGGGGGAGAAGCCCAGAGGGTGGCTTTGGCTGCCAGAATGGTGCTGAAGCCCGAAGTTCTGCTGCTGGATGAGCCCACGGCCAGTGTTGACACGGCCAGTGCCCAGCGGATCAGGGATGCGTCCCTGCAGGCCCGCCGGGAGTGGGGAACAACGCTGATTGTCGCGAGCCATGACTGGCAGTGGCTGTATGAGATTTGTGATGAAGTGCTGCACCTGTTCAGGGGACGCCTGGCCGGATCAGGAAATGAATCTATAATACTCGGACCGTGGCATCCCCGGGATGACGGCCTGTGGGAAAAAATTTTGAATGATGGCCAGCGCATTGTGGTTTCCAAACCGCCCGAAAGAGATGCTGCCGCTGTGATCGCATCGGATCATATCATTGTCCGGCTTCCGGGAGATGAAGACGCGCCCCGCATTCCCTCTCTTGACGGCATCATCTCACGGCTGATTCTGGAAAAATGTTCCCGTCAGATTATTGCCGCCATACTTGTGGAAAATTTTCCGATAACCGCAAAATTCACCCAGACCCAGGTTCGCAATATGGGACTTTATCCCGGTCAAAGGGTAAAAATGTATTATGATCCAAAATCAATACAATGGATATAGTTGGGAGTTGAAAGTGAAAAGTTCAACTTTTTCCTGCTTTGATCAAATAAGTTCTTGAACATCAGACAAAAATGTCATATAAGACCCGTTATTATTTTTTAAAGGGTAATATATGACACGGAAAAAAAGTATGCCGCCGGAGCTTGTCAGCACAATTTCCCGACTGGGGGAACATATCCGGATTGCCCGGAAGCGGCGGTTGATTACGATGGATGAAATGGCTTCCCGGATGTATGTCACCCGGAAGACACTTTCACGTCTGGAAAACGGTGAACCCGGAGTTTCCCTTGGCGTTTTTGCCTTGGCGCTCTGGGTACTCGGCTTTGACAAGGAGCTTCTGAATATTGCCGCACCCGAACAGGACCGGGTGGGTGTTTTTCTGGAACGCCGGCGCCTGCCCGAACGCGTACGCAGAGCAGCCAAAGCCGATGAACCGGATTTTTGACCATGACTGAAAAAAGCGTTACGGTTTTCATTTATCTGCCGTGGGAGACGGTTGCGGTCCCTGCCGGAATATTCACGCACACTGCGGAATCAGGCATCGGAACTTTTGCTTATGGTCGCAGATATATTGAACGGAGCAATGCCCTGCCAGTTGATCCGGTTGCCCTGCCGATTGATCTTCCTCCTCAGCCGGTAACGATCAATGGCGGTCTGTATGGCACTTTTCGTGATGCAGCCCCTGATTACTGGGGAAGACTGGTCATCTCCGTGGGTATGGGCGCACCGCCTGAAGCTGTCTCCGAGGTGGATTATCTGCTGGCAGCCAATGCCACCCGCGCAGGAAATCTTGACTTTCGGATCTCTCCCCAAGTTCCAGAACCCGGACTTAAGCCCCCTCACTTCAGCAGGCTTCCCGATATTATGGATGCCGCGGGAAAGCTCGAATCCGGCGGAAAGGTTGATCGTCACCTTTTTCAGCTTCTCAGGCAGGGAACCAGCATGGGCGGCGCACGTCCCAAATGCACGGTGGAGTGGGAGGACGGGCTGTGGCTCGCCAAGTTTCCGGCAAAAGGAGACGGTCTGAACATTCCCCGCATCGAATATGCCACGATGACCCTTGCCCGCCGCTGCGGAATCCGGATACCGGAAGTCCGGGTGGTTTCCGTGGGAGATAAGGACGTTTTTCTGATTCGCAGATTTGACCGGGAAAAATCCGGGGACGCATGGCTGCGTAAGGGATTCCTGAGTGCGCTTTCCCTGATGCAATGGGATGAGAGGGACCGGGTGCTATGGGATTATCCGGCCATTGCGGATACCATGCGGCGACATATTGCAGCAGAGGATATCCGGGAGCTTTTCCGCCGGATGATTTTCAATATTCTTGTGCGAAACACGGATGACCATCCCCGGAATCACGGTTTTCTGATTGATAACAGTAAAATATCACTTTCGCCTGCTTATGATATTGTTCCCACACCGGCACGGGCAGGTGTCGGAACCGATTTTCATCTTGCCATGTCCGTGGGAGATTATGGAAGACAGGCCACCCTGAAAAATGCGCTGAGCCGGGCCTCGCGGTTCGGCATTTCAGATGAGGAGGCTTGGGATATGGCGGAACAACTCCGGACAACCGTCTGTGACTGGCGGGAACATTTTGAGGCATATATGGTTTCCGTCAGAGATTCGGATATGCTGACTCCGTGTTTTGACGGATTGAGAACTGGAAACTTGAAACTGGATACCTAAAATCTCTTTTTATTGACAACGCTAAGATAAACATTATATTTAAGTTTTACGGGACTGTCAAATTGTTTATTGAACTGAAAGGAGTGATATAATGAAAGAAATAGGCTTTTTCCTGCTGATTGTGGCGGTATGGTTTCTTTTGCAGGCGTATATTCTGCCCAAATTAGGAATCTCCACATGAATGAGAGATGCCTGTCAGTTGACAGGCAATAAGGACAATGCTCCGGTTCAGGTCGAACCAGGGGATAAATCTTCCGGCTGAAACTTTCGTAGTGCAGCAACTTATAAATCCACCCTCTGCTTGGCTCAGACTTAGGCGTGAGATCAGTCGAACGATTGCCAAATCCGAGCCTCCGGTTTTGGCAATCCTGCGGAGCGGAAGAGGAAAAGAAACCCGGCTTTTCTGGTAAAACCCGGGTTTCCCCCACGCAACTTTTTGTCCTGCATACAGGAATGATTTTATAAATGTTGAAGCATTACAGAGCTTTTAGCATATACTTGTCAGTCTGGACAATTTTTTTGTTAAAAGCTGTATATGACATGAAAGGAGCGTATATGACTGACCCAAAAGGACTCATCACTTATACAGAAGAGGGAAAGCTTCTGGTGCCTGACTTTCCTGTGATCCCCTTTATCGAAGGGGACGGGACAGGGCCTGATATCTGGCGGGCTGCCCGTCTTGTGATTGACGGCGCTGTTTCCCAGGCTTACGGGAGTACTCGGGCTGTCCGGTGGCTGGAGATTCTTGCCGGTGAAAAGGCGTTTGAGCAGACCGGCAACTGGCTGCCTGATGAAACACTGGAACTGGTCAGAACCCATCGCGTCGCCATAAAAGGACCGCTTACCACACCTGTGGGAAAAGGATTCCGAAGCATCAACGTGGCCCTGCGCCAGGAACTTGACCTTTATGCATGCATAAGACCGGTTAAGTATATCAGGGGGATTCCCGGGCCCATGCTTCGACCGGATGATGTGGACATGGTTGTTTTCAGGGAAAATACTGAGGATGTCTATATGGGCATTGAATGGGAAGCCGGTTCTGACACAGCCCGGAAAATAATTGACTTGGTCAGGGAGGACACCGGCCGCGAGATTCGGGCCGACTCCGGTATCGGCCTGAAGCCCATCAGCCGGACCGGAACCCGTCGTCTTGTGCGTATGGCCATCGAATATGCCATTGAACACGGCAGGGAAAGCGTCACTCTGGTTCATAAGGGAAATATCATGAAATTTACTGAAGGGGCTTTCCGCAACTGGGGGTATGAGGTTGCCCAAGAGGAATTTGGGGAACACACCCTGACTGAAGAGCAACTGTATGAAAATCACGCGGGAACTGTTCCCGAAGGAAAGGTCGTCATCAGGGACCGGATCGCCGATGCCATGTTTCAGCAGATTCTTCTGCGTCCTGAAGAATATGACGTGCTTGCCATGCCCAATCTGAATGGCGACTATATGTCCGATGCCTTGGCGGCCATGGTGGGCGGTCTCGGTATGGCCCCGGGTGCCAATATCGGCGACGGTTACGCACTTTTTGAAGCCACCCACGGCACTGCTCCCAAATATGCGGGACAGGACAAAGTGAATCCCGGATCACTGATTCTTTCCGGTGCCATGATGCTTGACCATCTGGATTGGAAAGAGGCTGCTGACCGGGTGAGGCAGGGATTGCTGAAAGCTGTGGAAAAAAAGCGTGTGACTTATGACCTGGCCCGGCAGATGGAGGGTGCCACAGAGGTCAAATGCTCTGAGTTCGCGGAGACCGTCGTAAACAGCTTATGAAACGTAAAAAGTGGGCCCGAAAAGAAGGAGTGCAAAAATTGAGTGAAGCGGAGTGGAACGGTTTTTTGCACACGCTCCGCCCTGTTTCCGCATTCATATTGTTCATGGCATAACCGGATGTTCTGCCATTCGTACCCTGCCGCTCCCACCGGCCAATGCCGCAAGTTCCCCGATAACCCCCCTCATCTGTTCTGCCTGGGCATTCATCTCCTGAGACGCGGAAGCGAATTCTTCGGCATTGGCAGCGTTTTGTCGGGTTATCTTTTCAATATCTCCGACAGATCTGTTTATCAGTCCGATTTTCAAAGCCTGCTCATCAGAAGCAACAGCGATCCTTGTCATTAGTTCCTTGACTCTGACTGCGTTTTCAGCAGCTTCGGAAAAAGCCTGGTATGTAGCAGTGACAAGGTCTGAGCCGGCTCCGATTTTCAGCACGGTCTTTTCAATGAGTTCTGCTGTGGTCCTGGCTGCTCCTGCTGATCTCATTGCAAGATTCCTCACCTCATCCGCGACAACGGCAAATCCGGCTCCGGCTTTCCCGGCATGGGCCGCCTCCACAGCCGCATTCAGGGCAAGGAGATTGGTCTGAAAGGCAACCTCATCTATTGTTTTTATTATTCCTGATATCTGTTTGCTCAGTTCTGATATTTCTTTCATAAAACAGATCAGTTCCGTCATTGAGACATTCACTTTGTCAATGAGCATGTTTGTCTGTCTTTCCAACTGATCCGCGTGACCCGCATCCTCCGCGTTCTGCCCGGAGACAGATGAAACTTCCTCAAGGGATGAGACAGTCTCCTCGGTTGATGCGGCCTGCTCGGATGCTCCCTGTGACAGGGACTGACTGGCTGAGGAGACCTGCCCGGAAGCAGACAATAACTCCTGATAGCTCTGGGTAAGTCCTTCAATGATCTGGTTCAGCGGGCGCACCATCCTGAAAACAAAAAAGGTGATCGCCAGCAGTACAATGAAAATCACTCCTGACAGGGCTGTGATAATCTTTTTGGATAACTGCATCCGGGTTTCAATACGCTTCTGAATGGCACCGGTCTTTTGTATGATCTGTGTATCCGCATCTTTCATGGCGGCCGATACCTCTTTTTGAGAATCATCCAATTCACCGAGCAGTTGCTGAAATGCCGTTAGTTCTTTCTGATACTCGGCAGTGTTTTTTTTATATTTCCGGATAGTTCCTATGACTGTTTTGCCAAAATCGGCGATATCCGGTTCAGACTCCGTCAGCGGTCGGAATCTCACATCAAGCCTGTTCAAGAGTGAAAATATCTGTTGTGCATCCCCGGACATATCTTCCTCTGTTGCCGTACGAAGATGTCTTTGTGTCAGTCTGTGAGAGAGAATCGTTATCCTGAGAAGTTTTGCCCTGTACCAGGGAATATCAAGGCTTGTCCGTTCCAGTTCGGAAGCATCTCCGCCCTGCATCATCACGAGAACCGCTGTTTTTTCAATTATATCCTTTAAGGTGTTCAGTTTCGTATCAAGTTCGTGGGCAAACGATTCTGATTCCCTGAACTTTTTGCGGACAACAGCAGCCTGTTCAAGAAGGGACTGAAGGTTTTTGGTGAATTTTTGCAGGGCCTCTCCGAGATGTGTGTCTGAGTTCTGTGTGACAAGCGTTTCTGATTCGGCTACAACATCTTCCCTTCCGGTCTCCAGCAGGCTTTCATGCTCAAGAAACCTGCTTATCAGATCGGAAGTCTCTGCTAATATATGAGTGATTTTTCTCCCTGCTTCCGCGTTCATAATCACCTGGCTGACATCTTTTTTCATAATTCTTGTCATAAAGGTTGCTGTGGTGTCGAATGAGATAAAGACAACGGCAATGAGGCCGGCGAACAGCAGCAGTATCACTGAATTTGTCGCAAGCAGTTTTGCGGCAATGGACCAGCGGGAAAATAGTTTCATTATGTTGACTCCGATAAAGGGTTATAAGGGTTAAAAATTTTCCGCCGGACGGGTTTGCAACCTCGCAATGGACAATCAGCAGATCGTAATTTTTCCTTACTACAAGGATTTGGTTTAGTAAGGATGGCTCAGCTTTTATCCTTACTAAACTCAATCCATGTAGTTATGCATGAAACTGCCGATCATTTCTCCGGGGATTTTGCCTTCAGAAATTCCAATGTGAAAACGTCTTCCGCAGGAATTTTTCTGTCAATCTGCTTGAATTTGTGCAGGATGTCAATTCCTTTCTGCCAGAACGGACTTTCCATGTATCCGATAAGACTCTCTCCCACTCCTATTGTTGCCAGGAGTTTGAACACTTTCAGGGATTCTGTCTGCTG
>JAOZLU010001068.1 GCA_029934695.1 Desulfobacterales bacterium
ATCTCGTCACCTGATCGTTCAGCTCTCCCCATATAAATCCGGAGGTGATATCCACTGCCAGTATCCCGTTCAGGGTCCCCTCGCCGGAAACGGGTTCTCCCAGTTCTGCTGCCTGCTGAACAACGGCCGTGATGTAGAAGGGATTTCCACCGCATCGCTCCGCCAGGACCGGAGCCATCATCTCGGGCACCTCCGCACCGTAATGCCGAGCGGTACTCAGAGCAAGCACCGCCCCCCAGTAGCCGGACATCGCCTCAATGTCCCTGCCACGAAACCTTCCGAACAGCGATCCCCTGCCGATGATTTCCCGGGCCAGAATGCTCATGGCCGATCCGGTGACAAAATGGGGGCAGGTGGGAGACTCCACAGCTTCCTGCATATATCCCACGATATCGAAGTCATGCTGGGGAAGCCGGGTGTTCTGAAATTCGTCCAGAAACATCACAATCGTCGAGTCATCCGCATCTGAAACCCTGCGCGGGATTTCGACGGCATCCTGCTGGGGGAGATAGGTCCCCTTTTTCACAATGGAGTCGTGCCATTCCAAAATCCAGTCCAATGTTTCTGAAAAGGGGTACAGTGATCTGGCCTCTCTGACCAGTGAGAGAAGTTTTTCCTCCTTGGGTTCCCTTGTCACCAGTTCCGGCTGGCCTGTGCGGAAACCGACATAATACCGTATGAAGTTTTCCAGATAATCCTTGGCAAAGCTTCTCTCATCCCCAGACGCGTCCGGAAAGCTGTAGTAAACAGGCACGACCGCCTTCGGATCCCTCGGATCCTGTTCAAGGAAAAGCCGGTTCACCACCCGCTTGAATATCTCGGTCTTTCCCATGCGGCGCTGGCCCAGCAGCACGGTGGACATGGTTCTCCGTTCAGCGGCAGCAAGGGCGGCCTTGTAAAAATAATCAAGAAATTCCTCCCGATCTGTATAGACTTCCTCCGGTACGATGGGCCTGATGACCCAGCTGTTTTTATTTTCTGATTTCATCTGCTCTCCCTGTTCAGACCGGCGACTGTCTGCAAAATATGGATCGCTTCCTCCACGCCGATTTTTTCCGTTGCCTTTTCCATCAAATCCGGGATCAGTATGGCATGAAGAATAATCAGGAAGAATATTCATGGTTCTGACGGTTTTTGTGGTTTCCGACACGAGGTGAAAATTATGGGCCGTGGATGAACACAGATGGCCTGGCAGAGATATTTTCTGCCTTCTGCCGGACGGGGTGTTTGCAACGCCGGATGGTGTTTGCAACCCCGTCCGCGACCCCAACGCCGGACGGGGTTTGCAACCCCGTCCGCAACAGTTGTGCGGTGCTGAGAACATTTTTTTTAATTCCCCTCTGCTCCCGCGGGATTGCCAAATCCCGCGGCCTGGATTACAAATCCGGCAACGGCCTCAGCCCCAGATAAACCAGA
>JAOZLU010000068.1:0-12017 GCA_029934695.1 Desulfobacterales bacterium
AACATCAAGCATCAAGCATCAAACATCAAGCATCAAACATCAAGCATCAAGCATCTGGTTCAGGTTTGAAATTATTGATCATTGAAATGACTTCTTCTTTTGAAATCTTTGATAAATCTATCTTTATATTCAACCCTTTCTCTTCCTCCTCAATAGAAATTATATCATCTTTCTCTTCTTTCAAATATAAAACCTTATGTGCCAGTATCTGATGGTGAAATCCTTTTAGATGCAACTTTTCGGGGGACTCACATACCACTTTGTTTTTGACATAACTCCATGTTTCATGGCTTATGAAAACTTCATCTGCGTCCGCTGCTGTCTCCAGTCTTGATGCAAGATTGACAGGGGTTCCGATAATGGTGTAGTCCATTCTTTCCGATGATCCGAAATTTCCCACTGTACAGTATCCTGTGGCGATTCCCATTCGAAAATGTAATGGTTCCTGATACCCGAGGTCATACCATTTTTTTCGCAGGCCTTTCATTTTCTCCCGCATTTCAATGGCCATGTTCACACAGTGCAGGGCGTGATCTTCGTCGGAACTGAATTCAGGATCTCCGAAAAACACCATGATAGCGTCCCCCATATATTTATCAAGGGTACCCCCCCATTTTATTACGATCTGGGTCATTATCTCAAGATAGGAATTCAGAAACTCTGACAATGCTTCTCCTTCCATGTGAGAGCTGGTATAGGTGAAATCTTTCAGATCTGAAAAAAAAACGGTCAGCTTTTTCCTCTGCGTCTTTATTTCAACCTTCCCTTTTTCATGTGTGATTTTTTTGAACAGTTGATAGGAAACATAACGGCCCAGTCTGTCCAGAATCCTGTTCAGTTTCCGTTGCTGATTATCACTGACACGGGTGACGGTCTTTGTCTGACGAAGAAGTTTCTTATAGCTTTTCAAGAGGGTTTTATACCCTTGCAGAAAGTTTTCCCTGTCAATATCCTCCTGCTGACTGAAAACAGATTCAGCGACTCTCAGGATTTCCTCTTCTTTGGAAAAGATGGAATTGTCTTTTTGCATATTGCTCCCAAAGTCAGCAAAATAATTTTCATAATTCATTCTTATGCGCCCGGCGAAGATTTTCTGCAGATTTTTTTTATAAACAAGTCGCAGAAAATATTTTGCCCGGCACTTATCAGAACACCGATAATTTCATCTTGCAACTGTCGGTAATTATGATTTTAAGTGCTTAAAAATCATCAAGAACCTTTTGAACCAGATTGAATGTCACAGATTCCAAATCCTCCTGAAATTCCTCACCGAATTCCAGAGCATCTTCATCATCCTCTTCATAAACCCAGTTCACCGTAATATTCTTGCCGTCGTCTGCCGCTGCATCCAAAACATCACAGAAATCCATTAAAATTTTTGAGGAACTGCTGTTAAAATAGACCAGTTCCATGTTGACAGTAATTTTTTCATCACTGGCCTGTTTAAGATACTCTTCCAGCCATTCAAAAACAGGCGAATAAAAGACTGAGGTGTTTTCCGGGTAAGATTTGCCTTTCAGATCAAGGACATGATTTTCACAGTCAAAAAATACTTCGGGCGTGTATTTAGTGGCTTCAATGATCAGATTGTCCATTATTTTACTCCTAAATAACTGTTTTCATAGAAAAAAAAGAAAAATTTTCATCAATCTTCTTAAAGTCGAATTCAATGGGTTTGCTGGCTTTTTTGGCCATGTCAATAAATCCCAGTCCGGCTCCTCTGCTGTCCTCAGGCGGTCCCTGTCTGCGCTGTTTTCTGTAATACTCCTTGAGCTCGTTTCTGTTCATAGTCTGCAATTTGCTGAGCTTTTTACGGAGTATTTCAACTTTGTCATTCTCAACCATGTTTCCGCACAGAACAAAATAGTGACTGCTTTCATGACCGACTGCAATGATGCCAAGACTTAATTTTTCATCTTTTTCATCGGAATAGCGCATGATGTTCTGGGCATTTTCCACGACCGTCGAAAAGACCCTGAGAACAGTTGATTTACTGGCTTCTTCCAGACTTATTTTCTGCTCCAGTGTCGAGCCTATTTCTGCCACCAGATTCTGGGAAATAGGACCGCTTAAACAAAAAAATACGCCCCGTTTGCCGAGATCTTTCTTAAATTCATAAAGATCTGTTAGCATATCCGTCCCCCTATTTCTTAACTGTTTAAAAACAAAACCTGACCCGGAGTGAAATTTCCAGCGATCCGGATTTTATAATTTACTGTTTAATTTAAAACTGCCCCAGCCTCATTATCAGCTTTTTTACCTTTTACTTTTGTCAATATGTTGAGTTCCAAACAAAAATTGGCTATGTCTCTCAAAAAATTCATTGAAATGAATCAGCAGTCCGAATGACAAAATAGGAAAGACTGATTCAGTATCACACTTTGTACAGAGAAAATACCTGATTTGATTTCTTTTTGCAAGACTTAGTTTCTGATTTTAAAATCTTAATATATCGAAAAATGTTGATTTTAAAAAGATTATATTTTATAAACAGAAAATAAAATTTTACAGATTTTTCAACAAATTTTTGGCACACTTCTGTTGGAATTAGAATAACCTTCTTATTTTGTTTGGAAAAAAAGACAGTTGATATTTGTCCGGGTACTTAATGATTGCATCAATGAGTTGGTGAAGAGTCCTGAAGCACGGTGGCTTTAACAAATCAGGTGGAATGGAGTGCAAAAATGGCAACTTAGGCGAAATTTTTGCATTTCACCATCTTATTAATTCATTTATTTATAAACGCACCTGATTCTAACGGATTTTGTGGCTGCATAAGATTTCAGACAGCTGTGATCTTTGCAAACCGCAGATGAACGCTGATGCTCCCGCACTCTGACCGCCTGCACAGGCCGTGAGCGTCTGTCTGCGTTCATCTGCGGATCATATCGGAAACCACAAAAACCGTTAGAACCAGAAACGCACAAACGAATATTTGGATTTACAGAGGAGAAAACAGATGAAAAATGATCGTTATTTGTATTGGGGACCTAAGTTTCTCCCCCGCATCGGGCCCGCGCTTTTTGTCATTATGGTGATGGCACTGGCAAATTTTTTTGTCATGACAGATGGGGTTCATGGTTTTTCACTTAAAACAGAGCGTATAAAGGTTGCAGGAAATTTGTATGAAAAACCCGCAACAGACTCGCCTGTAGTGGCAAAACTGCGGGACAAAGATGAAGTCACCCTGATCCACCAGAACTATGAATGGTATATTGTAAAACTTTCAGATGACCGGGTAGGCTGGGCCCATGAAAGTCTTTTCCTGGAAAAAGCCAGCTCCTTCAAACCTGAAAAGGCTGTACCGGAGGAAAAAGAAACGCCAACAGCCGCAGAAGAGATGGCCTCTGCTGAAAGATTGCTCAGAGTAAAGGTGCGGGCGGGCCGTGTCCGGGAATCAGCATCGCTTGAATCTGATATAAAATTTGGCTTGAAAAAGGGAGACATCGTATCGCTTATTGAGACAAAAGGGAATTGGCATCTTATTAAAAATGATGGGATCACCGGCTGGGCCCATAAAAAACTTTTTTACACTCTGAATGAGGACACGTCAGCAGACACTCTGAAAAGAATTGAAGAAATTCAGTTTAATATCACCCCGGAAGGAGAGGAAAAGGTTGTTTTTGTGCTGAATGGCTTTTATCCTCCTGACACCTTTGTTCTTGAAGAAAATGTCCCCAAGGTGGTCTGCGATTTTTCGGAATCTCAGCTTGCTCCCGGGATTGATCAGAACAGGGAAGTGAATGGTAGCTTTGTCCGAAAGATACGAATTGGAGATCATAAAGGTGCTGAACCCAAATTAAGGGTTGTGCTTGATCTTGTGCCTGACCGGGATTATGAAGTGGAACAAATATTTTTCAGAAAAGAAAATCTCTATACTTTGACATTCAAGCCGGCTCAACCATAGGAATCAATAATTTTTTTTCTTAAAACTTAAAACTTAAAACCGGAAACGTTGCGGACGGGGTTGCAAACCCTGTCCGGCAGTTTAAACTTAAAACCGGAAACGTTGCGGACGGGGTTGCAAACCCCGTCCGGCAGTTAAGCCATCATTCAAATGTCTTGAGGATGGCGGAAGTGTCAACTTCTTCAACGTAATACCATTTTAAAGACTTCATCTGATAGAAGACAATAATTCTGGATTTTCCAGACTGCCCTATTTCACGCAGACCTGATTTATTGTTCTGAATGGCTTTCACCACTTCTTCAACATGAAAGGTTTCCAGCTGCAAACTTGCTTCAGCCGGGCTTTCTTTATCAACATCAACATCCAGCCGGCTTCTCACAACAATGCGCCCTTTGCCATCCAGAAGAAAGCTTTCAATGACACCCACGGACCCTTCCCGGGTAAGATTGTCTTCGATGATGTCGCTGAAAGTCACGTCCATGCCGAGTACACCGTAGAATTGGTTGTCCCTGTCATAGATTGATGTGGCGCAGGGCAGGACCAGTCCCAGACCTTGGATATCAAGGTACGGATTTCCCCAGTGGACCCCATGTTTATGCGCACCAAGCTCATACCAGGGACGGACCCGGGGATCATATTCGTCCGAATAGGTACCTTTCCCTGGATAAGAGTACATCACCCCGACTTCCAATCCTATAAAGGCCCATCGGATGGGGATGCCATGAACGGTAAGAAGCCGATCTGCCTCACTTACCAAAATCGGCGCAAAACCGGGCCGGCTGTCCAAAAGTGTCTTTCGGAAATGATGCCTGAGCGGAGCAAGACGCTGCATAAGCGGTGTGACATCTTCCTTACGGACCCCGGGAGCCGTTTTGACCACCGGATACTTTATGCTCACATGTTTCTGGTACAATTTTGAATACTTAAGATCAGGCGGCACCTCCTTGGGGTTCTGAAAGGCTTCGATCCAATAAAAACGCTCCTTGTTCGGTGGCCCGTCCTGAATCAGGTACATGGCACTGTTGGCCAGACTGATGGCCAGATCCTCAAGCCGGAGAAAGCGGCTGTCAATGTAGTGGGCCTGGGCAGACACTTCGGCCTGCAGATGGGAGAGTTTGTTTTCTCTGATCTGTGCAGCCTTCAGGGCTTCCTGCTCCCGATGAAGGCTCCAGATGGTAATGCCTGATGAGATCAGAAGTACCATCATTACCATTATCACCGTGAGCTGACGATGCTTGGCCATCCAGCGCAGCACTTTGCGGGGGAGGTTGTCCGGCAGTTCTGAGACTTCATCCCCCCTGAGATAGCAGCGGATATCCTCAGCCATGGCGGACACCGAGGAATAACGGTCCCGATAGTCGAACTCGGTGGCCTTGTGAATGATGGCTTTTAACTCAGGATCAATTTTTTCCTGCGGTACCACATGACTGACTTCATTCAGATAGCCTTTTTTTGCCCATTCCAATTTCTTTTTGCTGTCCCCTATCCGGGCGGGTTTCAGGGTGACCAGCTCATACAAAACTGCACCCAGCGAAAAAATGTCGCTGGATATCTTCACATCAGACAGGCCCAGGGCTTGTTCAGGTGACATATAGCTCAGGGTTCCGACCACGCCTTCAGGCTGTGCCCCGCCAATAACTCCGCCCCCGGACTGGGGCATGGCCATGTCCCCGGTGAGAATCTCCGTGCCTTGTGTGGTAAGTTCCTGCTCCTCATCTTTAAGCATTTTCGCTATGCCCCAGTCCATGACATAGACCTCTCCGAAATCACCGACCATAATATTGGCGGGTTTGAGGTCACGGTGGACAACCTGTTTGCGATGGGCATACGTGATACCGTCACATGCCTTGAGGAAATGCTCTAGCCGGTTGCGCGGATTCAGTTCCGACGGAATTTCTGACTTGGGGCTTTCAATATAAGCTGTTCTGGCCCTGGTCATGATCTCAAACAAAGTCTTGCCTTTCACAAGTTTCATGACAAACGAGACGTTCTTTTCCTCGTTTTCAGGCTGTTTGACGGTATAAAGCGGCACGATATTGGGATGATCCAACTGGGCCGTGATCTGAGCCTCACGTATAAAAAAACTCAGGGCCGCCGGGGTTGCAGCTTCTTTTTTCAGAACCTTTATAGCCACTTTGCGGAGGAGCTGGGTATCCTTGGCAAGTAGCACCTCACCCATGCCGCCTTTGCCGATGGTTCCCATTTCAACATACCGTTCCTTCACGCTGCCGAGCGTATCAAAAACATCCTGTGAGAAATCAACATAAGTCAGGGTATCTCCGCTGCTGAAGGGGCCGATATCCCTGTTCTGGCTGCTTTCAATTTTTTCAGGAATCGGCGGTTGCGGCGGATAAATGGTGAATATGTGCTTGCACTTTGAACAGCGGAGTTTGGAACCTCCCGGCCTGATAAGGCTGTCATTCACGTTAAAAGCAACTTGGCATTTTTCACATTTTACAATCATGATAATGTCCTTATTAAGTGTTTAAATCTCGACAGTCACAAGTTCTCATAATCTGCTGAAATCACTGACACCGGCATTTTTCGGATCAGCGGTCCCCATGCTGCCACTTTCCACTTTCCACTTTCCACTTTTCACTCAAACACTTAACCAATCATTTCTTCAACGCCCTGATTTCTCTTTTCAATTCTTCGATCTGGGCCCGCAGTTCCTCAATTTGGGATTGCTGTTCCTTGATGGCCTCCGCCAGCACCGGCGTCAGCTTTTCATAAGAAACTGCTTTGTAGCCGTTATCGTCTGTGTTCACAAGTTCGGGGAACACCGACTCGACCTCCTGGGCAATGAGACCGATCTGCATCCCTTTGGTAAATCCCATATCAGGATATTTGTATGTTTTCCACTCATAACTGACGCCCCTGAGCCGGGATATTTTCTGCAAAGCATTTTGAATCGGCATAATGTTTTTTTTCCAGCGGACATCAGAACTTTCCCAAAAACCTGTGGCATAAGCGTTTCCTGCCACATATAAGCTGTAGCTTCCGATATTGGCGGTGTTGATGCCGAGGCTCCCGTTCACTGTTAAAATATCGTTGTCAAATTCTCCGTAAATCAGCGGCCTGTCGCCGCCTGAATTGTCAATATAAAGTCTGTTCGAACCGGTTTCCCTCTGTCCTGCAAAGTAGCCGATGAAAACATTGTCTGTTCCTTCTGTGTTCTCATGGCCGGCATTGTACCCGATGAAGGTGTTCCTGCTGCCTGTGATGTTTTTGTAGCCGGCATTATGTCCGATAAAGGTGTTCAGATTCCCAAGCCCTGTGGAACCGTTCCCTTTATTATCATGCCCTGCATAGCAGCCCAGAAACGTGTTTCCCGTTCCTGTATTGTTCACGCCGGCACCGGCTCCCAAAAATGTATTGTCCCCGTCACTTGCCAGCACTGTCTCTCCGTCAATTTTGTATGCATCGCCTGTGTTGACAGCACCGTCCACATCAAGTCTGTGGTTCGGACTCACCGTGCCAATGCCGACGTTGCCATCTGTGTAATAGGCGTCGCTGCCATTCAGATCAAAAGCAGGCTCACCCGGGTCTCCTTTCTGTCCTTTGACTGCCAGGATATTCCATAAGTCCCCCGGAGGTGCGTCAGATTCCGAGGATGTATGAAGCTGAACACATATATAGCTTGATCCCTCATACTGAACTGCATCGTATTTTCTGTACTCTTCACCTTTTTCCCAACTGCCTCTCCATACAATGATGTAAGAAACAGACTGCTCAGACTTAATGCCTGCTGTCACCTGCAATGCATGGACAGCTTCTGTGAGGCCGATTTTCCCATCACGGTCAGCATCACCCAGAATGCCTGCGGCCAGTGTTCCGGTAAGGCATAAGGAAGATAACATCATCCATGCTGTGAATATAACAGACCTTTTCATAACTTCCCCCTGTTTCCCGAAGGATTGATTTGTGAATTGTGAACAGGTTAATTTAATTCACCATTCACCATTCACCATTCACCATTCACCATTCACCATTCACCATTCATAATTCACAATTCACAATTCACCATTCATAATTCACAATTCATAATTCATAATTCATAATTCATAATTCATAATTCATCATTAAAGAAGGTTTAAGTCCCAGTTCCATATACCGGGCCTTTTTTTCAGCGTTACCGTTTTGGGTAAAGGCTCAATAAGGTGGACAAATATGCTGTAACCTGCTTTGTGAAGTGTATTTTTTTTTGCCTTTATATCCAGTTCCCAATTGGGATAAATGTATGTATTGGACGCGTATTGCCTGATCCATGCCTGCTCGCCTCTGGGACTGGCAAACGGCATATCTGTTTTCAGGTTTTCCGGAAGAATACGGGAAATACACAGGGGCCAGTTACCCGAAATCACGATCCCCAAAGGCAGGGGGCTGTGTTTTGGCAATTGCAGATAATCTCTGCCGCCAAGTTCCGGGCTGACAATAACACCTGAAAAGCCCATATCCGACATTGTGCGGACGGCCAATGTATTGGCTATGTTGCAAAATGGTCCGGCCCAGAGATTCAGACCTTTTTCCCTGTTCTGTCCCGGGATGAAAAAAAAAGCCATCTGCCAAGGGGAGTTCAGCACAAAATTCCGTGCCCCTTTTTTAAGTGTAAGATCAATCAGTGTTTTCCATTTTTTTTCCTCGTCGGGCCATATCACCGGAGGCAGCCACCACCAGATTTTGGATACCGGAATCTTTGACAGGCTTTTTGCAGATTCCGAAGATAGCCATATCCCGGATCTGTCCCCGAGTCTCTCCCCCCGGGTATTTCGTTTTACATGAACTTCAAAACAGACCGGATTTTTTTTAAAAATACCTGTGTTTTTGTATTTACCGGGAAGCCTGGCATGAAAATCAGAGGGGGCAACTTGCGGAGTCTGCTTTTTGACGCGTTCCGTCTCAAGTCCGGATATCATTTCTTCAAGCGTTTTTTCCAATCTGTCTGTGAGAAAGACCGGTGCATCTTTCGGGGGAGGGGTCCGGGAAGAAAATTTCAGATTCAGGCGTCCCTTTTTGGGGACATATTTACTGACCTTTTGAATACAGTGCCATGATTTATCCTCGTACCCGATGCGTAGCACGTCACCGGATAAAAGCTCCTCCCGGGGGATAAGACAGGGAGCCTGTTTTACAATTTTCACTCTTCCCACAAGGAGTCCGGAACCGGTTTGTCCGTTGATGTCAACAGGATTCCAGGGCCTTTGGGGCAGGAAATAATAGTGCGTTCCTGTCCGGCCCAATGCCTGACTGAGGAGTTCCATTGCTGTTTTCTTCATTTGGGTATCGCCTCCGTGATCCCTTAATATACGGTATGCCTTAACTGTGTAAAAAACATAATGGGGGCCTTTTTTACGGCCTTCGATTTTCCATGCCCTCACCTTGGGAACAGCGAGAAGTGCCTTGACCAGAACATCCAGACACAAATCCTGGCAGGAAAAAAACCTTTTGTGTCCCCTCTCTTTTCCAATTTTATTTCCGGACTTGAGCCTGTCCCGTTCTCTCTCATAGTCTGATTTTGGAGCAGGGGTGTAAAGTCTTCGGCATGGCTGCACACACCTCCCCCGGAGTCCGCTTTTCCCACCCATATAACTGCTCCAGTAGCACCTTCCGGATACGCCATAGCAGAGGGCGCCATGTATGAATACTTCCAGGTCCAGATTCGGGGGGCAGGCCTGGGACATGGCCTTTATTTCGTCAATCCCAAGTTCTCTGGGGATAACCACACGGGTGATCCTGTGCCTGAAGCTTTCCCCGATCAGCTTCAATGCTGTGGGAAAGCTTGCCGCAGCCAGCGTTGACAGATGAATTTCGCCTGAGAAACCAGTTTGTTCGGCCAATTGTAAAAGGGCAGTGTCCTGAATAATCAGCGCGTCCGGTTTTACCCATCGGTTAAGCTGATCCAGAAGCTTTCCGGCCATCTCCGAATCACCCGGTTTCATCAGTGAGTTCAGGGCAATATAAACCTCTGTGCCTCTGTCATGAGCCAGTTGCGTCAGAGGGGCCAGTTCTTCTATGGAAAAATTTTTAGCTTCCATGCGCGCGGAAAAACTTTTCAGCCCGCAGTAAACAGCGTCGGCTCCGGCTGCCAATGCTGCCAAAAAAGAATCCTTGTTTCCGGCCGGGGCCAGAATTAAAGGGCCATGTGTCATTTGTGATTTATTTGTAATTTGTAATTTGTGATTTGTAATTTTATTTCACAGGCCCGTGCCGTTCTGAACTGTAATAATTTGCCCTTCTGGAGACCGTATAATAAAATTGGGATACTTTGAAAATCCCCTGATTAATATAAAAACTTTAAAACACATTATTTACTAAAAAACAACAAAAGAAGCAATATTTGTTCGGGTACTGTGAAAATTCTGCTGGACATTCAAAGTTTGCAGTTCCATTAAATGTTGCAATGCCTAAACGCGGCAAAAGCCATAAACGAAGGCGATGGTTTGATTCGATGGCAAATCATTGCTGATAGGCAACCGGTCTAAAAAATATTCAAAATATCTATTTTCTTGACAAAGGCGATCAGTTACTCTAGTACAGCAACTTACACAAGTTCCTGATTATAACGGATTTAGGGAACCCTGTTAAACTTGAATTCAAACCTGAGCGTGAATCCTGATGTGAACATTCATTTACGAGTTCAAGTTTAAGTCCAAATAAGGAAATCAGGCAGTAATTGGTTCGCAAAGGTACAGATATGACTTATGTGGTAAAGGAATTTAAGCCCTGTCCTTTTTGTGGCAGGATTTGGATGCTGGTTGATCCGTATCCTGACGGAACTTTTGCAGTTCGTTGTCCATGTGGTGCTAGTGGTCCTAAAAAAAACTCCAAACAGGAGTCAATAAAAGCTTGGAATACCAGGGGGCAGCACTTGTTCTGGAATCCGTTCCGGCTTTTAATTCGATTTCCAAAAGATGTGGATTTTAACGGGAATATCGGCTCATTGGATTTTGTCACCATCCTGCAAATGTTATCATCGGGGGACAAGACCGGTATTCTTCAGGTGGCCCGGGGCTATACAAAAACCGCTATCTGTTTTAAAGATGGTAATATTATCGCTGCAACGGACAGTAACGGGCTCAGACTGGGGCAGATCCTCTACAGGAACGGAGTGGTTTCATACGAAAAGCTGCGGACCGCTTTAAAAATGGCAAAAAAATCCAATAAAATGATCGGTGAAGTCCTTCTGCTTATGGGATATGTAGATGAGGGAATGCTGAAAAACGTGATATATCAGCAGGTTCAGGAAGCAGTGATGGAGCTTTTTTTCTGTAAGGAAGGTTATTTTGAATATAGGGACTGCGTTGTTGATTTTGATGAGCAAGGCACCACGGAAATCAATACAATGGAAATCATCATGGAATCCGCTCTGAAGTTGGATGAATGGGATGAACTCAGACGGGAAAAGAATTGTTCATCCCGAATCATCAGCCCCTGAAACCTGTTCAGAGGATTTTATGAAACACGTTTTTTTAAACTTTTTGTGTGCTTTTCGTCCCTGTAAGAAAGAATTGGAACCGGTGAACGGCGGAATATTTTTTCCGCCACAGAACCGAGGATCACATATTCCAAATTTGTATGCCCTTTGGGACCCATTACCATCATATCCACATCTTCTTTTTCCACAATATTCAATAATTCATTAATGGGGTTTCCGACTTTGAAAATAGTACGGATTCTTTCTGGCGGAAAGGAAGATTTTTTTATGATATCATTTACAATCTGCTTTCTTTCTTCCGTGACCCCTTGGAGATAACGATCACCATCCACTTCATATCCCATTGATACAATGCTTTCAACAGCTTTTATATCGCGTGAATTGATGATATTTGCAATAATCAGTTCTGCATTCAGGCTTGTCGCCAGTTTTGCCGCATAATTGAACACCCTTTCCGTATATCCTGAAGGCGCAATTGCTACCAGTATTTTTTTGATTTCATCCATAAATCATTTCCTTTCAAAATGGTCATTTGGAACCACGAGCAAATAACTGTTCGGTGCCCGGTGAGATCAGACTTCGGCGAGATCCATGCCGGACGGGATTTTTCATGCCGGACCCATGCCGGACGGGATTTGCAATCCCGTCCGCAACATTTTTTTCATGCCGCCCTTC
>JAOZLU010000068.1:12117-19347 GCA_029934695.1 Desulfobacterales bacterium
GCCGCCCTTCATGCCGGACCCATTTCATGCCGGACGGGATTTGCAATCCCGTCCGCAACATTTTTTTCATGCCGCCCTTCATGCCGGACCCATTTCATGCCGGACGGGATTTGCAATCCCGTCCGTAACATTTTTTTCATGCTCATGCCGGACCCATTTCATGCCGGACGGGATTTGCAATCCCGTCCGTAACATTTTTTTCATGCTGTGACAGAAACAGCCTCCGGCTGAGATATCCGGGGTCTCTGCATCAGATAAATAATCCCATAAATGGCAAGACCGATGGGATAGGCCCAATATCGCTGGTCATGGGGGATGCCGAGCCAGGATGAAACCGCGTCAGGTCTCATCAGCGTAAAGGTGACACACAGGAACAGCGGTATCTCATAAAACTTGTTCCGAGCCACGAACCAGCCCTGTGTTGCCGATGCAAATGCAAAGTTGCCGAGACACGCCATGACAAAAATAAGAATCCCCTGAGGCCAACTTGTGATATCATGAAGGATCAGATCACTGTTGAAAATAAACATGAACGGCAGAATTGCAGTACGAATATCGTACATGAACCCCTGAATTCCCGTGGCAATCGGCGGCGACTTGGCAATGGCTGCCGCTGCATACGCTGCCAGACCCACCGGCGGGGTGTCATCCGCAAGGATGCCGAAGTAGAAACAGAAAAGATGGGCAGACATCAGGGGAACAAAGAAATTCTGCGCATCGGCAATGAAAACAATTGCCGGCGCTGTCAGAGAAGCCATTACAATATAAGTGGCAGTCGTGGGAAGCCCCATTCCGATCACAAGGCTTGTAAAGGCTGTGATGAGCAGCATGAGATAGATATTGCCCCCGGACACGACCTCAATGATCTCAGTGATAAGATTGCCAAGCCCCATGGACACAACGCCCACAATGATGCCGGCCGCGGCAGTCGCAAGCGCTACAGAAACCATGTTCCGACCGCCGGATGCAAGTGCTGAAAAAATTTCGGTGGCACCTTTCTTAAACGCAGGCCCCACCTCTTCCTTGTTCATATAAGCCCTGACAGGATGCTGGAACAGCATAATGACGGACATCATGCATATAGCGTTAAAAGCGGCAAGTTCCGGCGAATGCCTGACAACGATGAGTTCATACAAAAGCACGGAAATCGGTATGAGGTAGTGGAGGCCGCCCATCAGAGTCTTAACAAAAAGAGGAAGTTCTGCGCGTGGTATTCCCCTCAGTCCCAGTTTGGATGCCTCAATGTGCGTGATAAAAAACAGGGCAGCGTAAGAGGCAAAAGCAGGTATGGCAGCGGCCTTGATCACTTCAATATAAGGTACATTGACGTATTCGGCAATGATAAACGCGGCCGCACCCATGATAGGGGGGGCCAACTGGCCGTCAGTGCTTGCGGCAACTTCCACGGCTGCGGCCTTGGTTGCCGGATATCCGACATTTTTCATCATGGGGATGGTGAAGGTTCCTGTGGTAACGATATTCGCTATGCTTGATCCTGACACAAGACCGGTAAGTCCGCTCCCCATGACGGCTGCCTTGGCCGGTCCGCCTTTGAACCCGCCGAGAAGACTCAGTGACAGTTGAATAAAATAATGTCCGGCCCCGGCTTTGTCCAACATGGACCCGAAAAGCACAAACAGAAAGACAATGGTAGCGGAAACATCTAAGGGAATTCCGTAAATACCCTCTGTTGCCATGGTCATCTGCCCCATGTAAGCACTCAGTGATTTCCCTTTAAATTGTATCAGATCAGGCATGTAGGGGCCTAAAAAAACCCACGCGGTGAAAAGCATCGCAATAACAGGAAGTGCCGGACCGATCACCCGGCGTGCGGCTTCAAGCAACAGTATCACCAGAATCAGCCCTACGACAATATCTCTTGTGATGGGCGAGCCGGGCCGCATTGAAAGTCCGGCATAATCAATTGCAATATAAAGTGCTGAAAAACATGCAACAATCGCCAAAATGCAATCAAATACGGGAATGATGCCTTTTTCTGAAAGGAATTTGTAAAGCTCAAATTCCTTATTTTTAAGCATTGGATAATTCAAAAAAACAATCAGAAGGGCAAAACCAAGATGGATGGCCCGGGTAAACGTGGAATCCAGAATAAGCCAGCTTGCGATGGACAACTGAAAAAGACTCCAGAGGATCGCAATGACAGGGACTGTATAATGGGGCCAGTTACGGACAAAAATCAGAAAGCCGAAAACAATATGGATCAGCCAAAAATTGGGGAGGTCTGCTGTATGATATTTTCCCACAATCGCAATCCAGATAGCCGCAATGATAACAGTAAAGACGACATCAAATTTAGCGGGCGGTTCCGGCTTTCTTCCAACCCCTTCTTCCTCCTCGGCCATCTTCCTTGCCAATTCCAGGCCGTCATCCTTGTCATTTATTTCATTTTTGCTCATGTTATCACCGTGTTCAAAGTGAAAAAATTCAAAGTTGAAAGTTGAAGTTAAAAAAAAGCGGCGAGCACAAAACTCGCCGCGGTAAAAATATGAAAATATGGTTAATCAACCATTCACGTTTCACGCATCATTTCATCAGCCCAGCCTCTTTATAATATTTCAGAGCACCGGGATGGATCGGTGCTGACATGCCTTCAAGCATATTTTCTTTGGTCAGAACCTGATATGCAGGATGAAGTTTTTTAAAAGCCTCAAAATTGTCGAAAACCTCTTTGGTAATTACATAAGCCACATTTTCAGGAACTTTGGCAGAGGTGACAAAGGTTGCTTTTACGCCGAAGGTTTCAACAGTGTCTGTATCGTTCACTGCGCCCGGGTAAAGTTTCTTGACAGGTATTTCGGACTTGGCATAATAGGATTTGTCTTTGATAAGTTTCTCAATGCCCTTGCCGGCCACAGAGACAAAGCGCACTTTTGTAGCACCTGCGGTTGCCTCTTTGAAGGCTCCGCTGGGATGCCCCACCGTGTAGAAGAAAGCATCAATGCGTCCGTCCTGAAGGAGTCCGGGCGCCTCGGAAGCTTTCACATTTTCCGCTTTGATATCTTTTTTATAGTCAATTCCTACAGCGGTCAGCGCGTCAATGGAATTCTGACGCTGGCCTGACCCGGGATTGCCTATGTTTACCCGTTTGCCTTTCAGATCGTCAATCGTCTTTATGCCTGAGTCAACAGTGGCCACCAGAGTTATGGATTCGGGGTGGATGCTGAAAACCGCACGAAGGTCCTTCTGCGGGCCTTTGTCCTTCCACTCCGCAAGCCCTTTCATGGCCTGATACTGTCTGTCTGACTGGACAACACCGAATTCCAGGTCTCCTGACATGACAGCATTCACGTTAAACACCGATCCGCCTGTGGATTCCACAGTGCATCGGATGCCATATTCCTTCCGTTTTTTGTTGACGATTTTGGCAATGGCACCGCCCGTGGGATAATAGACGCCGGTGATTCCACCGGTACCAATGGTCACAAAAGTGGTTTTTGCCTGCACGTCTGACGGCGCAGCACCCATGAAAAGGGCGAAAGCAAACAGAATTGCAACACTCAGAATCAAAGCTTTCTTCATAAAAAAAACCTCCTTACTTCATTTAATATAGATTATTATGAATTGTCCTCGCCGTTATGTCTGAGTCATACCTCTGAACAATCAGTGGTAACAGACAGCAGGCAACGGACAACGGGAACCACTTATTTGAGAGAGCGCACGGGTAAGGCCCGATAAGCCCTTTTATGAACCATTCGATCTGTATAATTATATCCGCGGTTGAAATTGAAAACGTCTGCGGTAATGGCCTTTTTTTCTGAACTCCAGACCCATCCGCAACTCAGTTTTATCTGTGGCACAATTTTGACACGCTGTCCGCAATCTGTGTCATATCCTTCATAGTCTTCGTCTTTCCGGTAAAGACTTTTCAGCTCCTCAAGCGTTGGCAGTCGCCAATTATCATATTGTGTCTCAAGGGTATAAGGGAAAGTGTATCTGACCCATCTGTCTGCCTGTTTCCAATTTATATTTCCCTGGTTGTCTGTGGTTGCCCACATTACCCCGAGCTGATGATCGGTGACCGTACCATCGCCGTTATCAATGAAACGCTCGCTCGCCAAGGCGGCAGAGTGGTTCAGAAACAGGCAGAACATAATTATCCATATCATTAATGATCCTATTTTGGACATTTCTTTTCCCCTTAATGTTTGATTCATCTTTTCAATCTGTAATGAAAATGATAAGATTCCTTACTTAATGAAGACGATTTAGCAGAGCCTAATTTATATGTCAAGAATTAATCTTATGTTTTCAAACTTTTCAGCTTCTGTGAATTATCCATAATGATTTTATACGAAATTCGTGGAGTCCGGCAGCGGGGAGTCCGGCAGAGGTCCGTATGCCAGGTTCGGATTGGCAAATCCGAACCATCTGCCGGATTTGGCAATCCGGCAGGAGCGAGAATGGGGGAATGGGTAGGAGCGGAATGGGGGCAGGAGCGGGAATGGGCAGCGGGAATGGGGAATGTCCGTATGCCAGGTTCGGATTGGCAAATCCGAACCATCTGCCGGATTTGGCAATCCGGCAGGAGCGGGAAACTGAAAGATTGACAGGAATTACGGATGTTAATTAAGAACTCGTGACTGATGAGGGTTGATCTGATGGAAAAAGCTGGAAAAAATCCGCTGGTAAGCGTGATCATTCCCACCTTCAACCGAGGCTGGATACTGAAAGAGGCTGTTGATTCTGTTCTTGAACAGGATTTTGGGGATTTTGAGCTGATTGTTGTTGATGACGGCTCAACAGACAACACCCCGGATATCCTCGGGGCATACCAGAAAAATATCATCCGGGTCCGTCAGAATAATAAAGGTGTCAGCGCGGCAAGAAACAGGGGAATAGGCCTGGCCTCGGGACAGTTGATCACTTTTCTGGATTCAGATGACCTCTGGCTGCCGAAAAAGCTGTCCGCCCAAGTTGAATTTTTTAATTCAGACCCGGATGCACTGATATGTCAGACTGAAGAAATATGGATAAGAAACGGTGTGCGGGTGAATCCGAAAAAAAAGCACAGGAAGCCTTCGGGAATGATTTTCACCCCCTCTCTTTCCCTTTGTCTTGTCAGTCCGTCCGCGGTGATGATAAGGCGAAGCCTTCTTGAATCTGTGGGAGTGTTTGATGAGGGGCTTCCGGCCTGTGAGGATTATGATCTTTGGCTCAGGATCAGTTGCAGATATCCGATATATCTTCTGAATACGCCCCTGATTGTAAAACGGGGCGGGCATGAGGACCAGCTTTCCGGCGCGCCCGGATTGGACAGATTCCGGATACAGTCATTAAAAAAAATCATTGAAAGCGGACAGCTTTCAGATGACCAGTGTCTGGCGGCAATAAAAATTTTGAGGGAAAAATGTTCGATTTATGCGGGAGGATGCCTGAAACGGGGGCGCAAGGATGAAGCCTTGTATTACACCCGGCTTCATCAGGTTTTAGGTTTTAAGAATCGGATATACTTTTCACTTTAGGAGGCCGGAAAAACCCTAAAACCTAAAACCTAAAACTTAAAACTTAAAACTTAAAACTTTTTCATTAAAAAAGGCAGGACCTCACGGCCCTGCCTTTGTGTCACTAAGTTAAGTTCTGATTACGCCTTTCTGACAAACCTTTTCCTGAATGCTGCCAGGCCAACAAGGCCGGCTCCAAGAAGGAACATGGTTGCGGGTTCGGGAGATTCTGCTGATCCGCCACTGCCCCTGTGAGTGACCGCTGCAAGGTTTCCTCTGCCCATCAGGTTGTCATTGCCGCACTGCATCGTGAAATGGGCAACGAACTCAACCGGCACATCCGAAGCAAGAAAATCAAGGTCAAGACCCGTCACAGCATAATGAGACCCAAGACCCGTTCCGGCCAGATAGCCATAAGTGGCCCCCTTGTCTTCTGCAAGGTCGCCTCGGAAACCTGTTTCTGCATCTGTCAGACCTGCCTGATAGCCAAATCCGACATTTTCTGCGATAAGATTGCCGCCGTCATTGTAACGCCAAGGGTTTGATCCCTGATTCCGCCATACTTTGGAGGTGATGCTTGTTGTTTCGTCGGTCAGTTCATACACATCATAAGTGAAGTTATCAAAGTCCATATCAAGAACATAGTCGTAATTGTTGGCACCCTCCACCACACGATTGCCGCCGATACCATTAATGGCACCGAATATGGCATCACCGTCCACATCAATAAACACATCACCGGACGCAAGATTAGACAGGCCGTTCACGAAATCATAACCACCGACCATGCTCAGATTATTGTTGCCGTCAAGAAAAAAGCCTTCCATATCCCATTCCTGTGAACGGTTCATTCCCACTTCAACTTCCTGATCTTCGTCAACACTGTTGTGCCAGCTATTTCCTCCGCTCGCGTTTTCATCTGAGATTGTGATCTCAGTGCCGAATGCAAAAACACTGCCCGCACTTAAAAGAACGACCAACATCGAAATTCCCAAAATTTCTGTAAACTTTTTCATTTTCATACCTCCTACATTAAAACTACATTAAAATTTGTACTTCTTAAAATTAATATCCGTACATCTCATTTGCCGACTCTGCTTTTTATCTTACCACCTCCTTATTGCTTAATTTTCATTCCCATAATATTTACATTGTTAAGATATAAGCTATGACAACTCTTTAATGTTGTCAAGAAAAAAATGAAGAAAGATGAATTTTAATTTTTTTTACCGACTATTTTTACCTTACCACCATCTTTTGCTTAATTTTTTATCCAAACTTTATAAAGCAAGACAAAATAATCTTTAAATGTTGTCAAGAAAAAAAAGAGGGAAAAAAATGATTTTAAATTTTTTCTGAATTTTTCCTTAGAAATATATACGTGCAAAGAGTATGCCTGAAAAAAACTTTTTTCGTAATATTCTGAAATGATTGATAATATTTTTTTCAGACGGAAGGAATGGCAACTGAAACATTATAACGTAAATCAAGGAAATTCTGACTTTGCCACATCTAACTGTTTTGATTTACAGAATATTATTTGGATTATGATTAAAGTTGAGATTATAGTCAGAAATATAGGGATTCCCGGAAAATTACGGCATAAATGAACAGGAAATTACTGAGATTATTAAATTTTATTTCTTAATCGTAAAATTACTGACATTCGTAATTAAAGGGCTTTCCAGAGCTAACATCCTGTTTTTAAAACAAATTTTCTGTATCTTCATTTTGTCCCAAAGCATTTGACACCTGAAATTTCATTTCA
>JAOZLU010000506.1 GCA_029934695.1 Desulfobacterales bacterium
CCTGAAGGAGGTCACCGAGCGGCCTGTGCCGGTTTCGGAGGACGCGGAGACTTCGAGGATGCCTGAGTCATCGTAGCTCCGGGCGGTTCCCGACCAGACACGGCCGTCCGCTGATGTCATGGGAACGCCGCGGCTGTAAGCCCGGGACAGGATCACCTCAGGTTCGGAGGACAGCGGATCACCGGAGAGTGTCACGGAAATGTTTTTCGCATGCGGATCGGCAGGCGTGACATGCATGACAATGCCCGGGGGGTCGTTCTCCGGAAGAAGCGGCAGAGTGAGCGAATGCCCGGTTTCTGTCTCCCTGATCTCGGCGGATGCCTTTCTGCCCTGCCAGTATGCCTCCGCGCTTATGCCTTTGCCGACGAGGATTTCAACACGTCCGTCACTGTCGGTCTCACCCTGGAAAAGCTTTCCGCTTCCCACCTTCAGCCAGATATCCGCTGCCGGGACCGGATTTCCCGACCCGTCGGTGACACGGAGTGTCGCAGAGTCAGGATACGACTCCCTGTCCGAGGGATCGCTTCCGAATGCCGACTCCAGACCGTCGGAAAGGCCGTCCCCGTCGGTGTCCGTGCCAAAGTCGCAGTCCGGGCCGCCCGGCGTTATTGTGAAGGGGACACGGTCAGAGTGGCGTTTCTTTCTCCCCTGCACTGCGAACGCCGCCAGAACCTCATACTCTCCCGGGATCAGACACTGTGTGTCTCCGTGAAAGAGGATCTCCTCCGACGACCCCCAGGGGACGGTCAGCGTGTCCGAGAACATCTCCCTCGACATTTCATCGCCGATGATGCTGACCGTCAGCATCCCCTCCAGCGAATCCGGGCTGTAATTCTGATACACGAGCCTGAACGGTATCTCATCCCCTGCCGTGAATGAGGATGTTTCCCCCGGGATCGTGAACTCGGATATCTCATCCGAGGTGATCCGGGGATCCATTTTTTCCAGGGAAGTTATGAGAGAGTCGTTCTCATCCCTTATCTCAATCTCAGTAATATAGGAGCCGCTGACCAGGCCGTTCTCAATGCTGACCGTCACCTCCGTGCTTCCCCCGGCCGGCACTGTGCCGACAGGAACCCGGGTCTCTCTGAACCGGTTATCGGAATAATCTTCTATGACACCTACCGCGGTCAGCCCGGTCACATCCGTGTCTCCCACGTTGTTCACCGTTGCTGTGATGATGACCGGCTCACTGCTTTTGTAACTTTCTTTGTCGGTCCGGAGATCGGAGATGAAGATGCACTCGTCAACCTCATACAGAACTTCCAAGGTCGACTCGGTCCACAGGGTTGTTTCCTTGGTATCAACATTGTGCTGCACGGGATGGAAAAATATTCTCAGTTCCTCATGATCGTCATCATTTCGGATATAATACGAGTAATTCGGATCAGGATACAGACCCGTCATATCTGTAACCTCTGTGAAACTGGGCAGAGGATGACTTAAGAAACTTACCTGATAATTCGGAATGTTGAGACAGCCGAGAGACTGTGTGCCTCCCTCAGTCAGTTGCACCGAGGTTATCAGAGAATCCTTCGGCAGTTTCAGTGTTGCCATAAAACGGGGAAGCAAAGGCTTGAGATTGGCATGAGCGAGGTCGGCACCCGGAATATTGATGAGATCGAAGGAATCTTCCTGTGTGATATTGTAATCATTCACTTCAAAAACAAATATTTTACTGAAGATACCGGAGCGTCTGCCTGACTTGCGGCTCTGACTTTCAGGCCCGGATTCTCTGATACGGAAGCCTTTTTCAACATCGGCGACTCCTGTCCTGTGGCTTTTCAGAGAAAAATTGCACTCCATCCACGGGACACCATACAAATTGAACTGTGTGACAGTGCGTCTGTCCGTATCAGACCAAGTGCCGTCTTCCGGTGTGTAGTTTTCAAGCGTTTTTTTATACACACCTCCGATAACAGAACCGTCACCGGATGATGTTATATTTCCGAAAAAAGAATCGAACAGCTTGTCAGCAAATTTTTGTTCTCCGCACTCCAAATTCCCGGGCACAAGGGCACTGCTTCCGAAGAAGCCGCATGCGCCTTTGTGAATGAATTCATAAGCCAGGCTTGACGTGTGAGAGGGCTTTCTTTCATTATCCTCAGGAGCTCCGCCGTGGCATCCCCCTATGCCTACAAAATACCCCTCGTTGTCATTCAATGTTCTGAGCCCCCCGTTCTTTCCATCATCCAGAAAGCCTGTTTCGCATTTGTCAGGATTTTCACAACTTCCGTATTCAAAGCCTGTGTGAGAGGCGTGACTTCCCTCTATGACATACTTTACGTTTTTGATATTGACACACCTGACAAATTCCTCTTTCGTCCAGTTACCGTTTTCAAGCATGTCAGCAGACACCTGACTGGTGCCGTCATAATTTATAGCGTAACCTGCCCCGTTAAAGTTATCGTAAGCTCCGTCTGTATCATAACAGCATTCACAGTTTTTACCCATACAGGGATTATCTTCGCCGGTCGAGGCTATTACCGCATTATTCCCACCCTGGGGACCGACAATTCCTTTTTCAGTCAGAGATATCATATCATCGGCGGAGGCTCCGACAATCCGGCCGTATCGGATGTCCGCCTTGCCCTGCATATAGTCCTTCCCCTCGGTGTCAGCATAAACCATGTCACTGAAATAATAGCCATTTGATGCGACAATGCGAGAGTCATTGTATTTCACCTCCATTTCTATCATATCATCCTTTGCTCCGTCATTGTCATCATCGTCTTCATCCACTATCCTCACGGGATCTTTGATCCGGTAAAAAGGCAGTATCTCATCGCCGCCGACGATAAGCAGGTAGTCTGCACCGGCTGCTTTCACCCATCGTTCCACCAGAGTGTCCAATTCATCGGCAGTATCATTCGGTGTCCCGTCGTACAGATTCGCAGCCTGGTTGTCCCAGTTTTTAAATCTGTCTTTGGTGATGACGACGTTACCGGAGGCGGTTTCTGTCTCATCGTCATACCAGTCCGCATAATATATCACAGCGTCCTTTTTCCCGTCGCCGTCTTCCCTGCTGTCTGCGATCTCGGAGAGCGTTCTGAGCAGTTCGGTCACCTGATCGTCGTCATAAATCTCGTAAAGATTGTCCCGGTTGGTGACGATGACAGCTTTGACTTTGCCAGTCACGGAAATGATGTTTTCCAGAACGGCATCGGCCAGAACAGTCTCGCTTTCCGAAAGTATCTCCGAGGAAACCCTTTCTCCCGAATAGACCGTTCCCGGCGCCGGTGTCTCCGGCGCTGTGATTTTGAAACGCATTCCCACCTGCAGAGTCCTGTCGGCCGGGATGCTCACCGGAACCCTGCGTTTCCCGCCTGTGAAATCGGATTCGGCAGTGCGATCCTCACAGTCTGCTCCCGTGAGATTGTCACGGGTGTAGGACTTTATGAATTTCCAGCCGTCGGGAACACTGGCCGACACGGCGATGCTTTGTCCGGTGTCCCCGCTGTTCGATATCTCATGGACGATTTCGATCAGGTCGCCCGCGACCTTGTTGACCGTGACATTCTCACGGGCATCATCGGCATACACCCTTTCAAGGGAGACACTGACTGTGTCTCCGTTTACGTTTCCGTCTCCGCCTGTTACGGGCGAGAATCCGTCCTCGCCCGCCGGGTCCCGGTGATAGCCGCCAGCGCTGTTATAGAACTGAATCAGCCGCAACAACTCGCTCAGACCGATCTCCCACTTATCAGGAAGATAATCCGAATCATGGGGGGTGCAGTCGTGGCTGCCGCTTCTGAGAGCGTATCCGTCTTCCGAACCCGGGCCGCCGCAATGATACCCCCCTTGGTTGTAAATCTGTATGACACGGAGAAGTTCCGAGAGGCTTATGCTGAAGTCCGCGGGATTGTAATCTGCGGAATGGTGTCTGTCCCCGGTTCTGGGATACCTGTCTCCGAAACTTGTCCTCACATCCCACACATCTCCCCAGGACCACGGCTCGTCACAGGGGTTGCAGGCGTTGACATACCCGCTCAGACTGACTCTCACATAAGTATGGCTCACATTCTCATGCCTGTGTATGGCGAATTCCTCTGTGAAAGTCATATTGCCGTCCGCATCAGCGAGCTGTCGGGACATGGCCCGGCTCATGACGTGCTCCTGTTCCCGCCCGGTCTGCACTTCCGGCCGTGTCAGCGGTTCCCCGCTGACCTCCGGACACTCCTGTTTTGTCCCGCTTCCGAACTTTCCGTCTCCGTCCCAGTCCGCATAGGCATTCACATATTCAAAATAACCCCCGAGGCCCGGTGCGGCATGAGCTGTCACTTCGAGCCTCATCCTGGTTCCGTCCTGAAGAATCTCCCATCTGACCGAGGATATTTTCCCATAGTGGGTGCTGCCCAGTCCTTTCTGTGTGCAATACCCTTCGGCGGGGTATCTGTTCTCCTCCGTGTATCCTGCGGGGCCGTCTCCCGCAAAACTGACAGCCGCCAGAAAGATGAGGCCGGCTATGGCTGCAAAGCCTGCTCTGAATTTTTTTCTCATTGTCCTTTCCTTTCCTTTTTCTTTTTCCTTTTCCTTTTAATTTTGAAAATCTGCTTTTTCTGCAAAAATCCGTTTCGGACTTCCGGTTTCGGACTTCCCGGGTGCTGAAGACCTGGGAAGTCCGATGACCTGAATTATCTTACCACGGTCTGTCAAACCTGAAATTCACACCATCACCCGGGCTGTACATGCCGGCATTCCCGCTGTCGCCGACCCCGGAGCCGTCCGGTCCGGCCCATTGCAGCGGCATGTCGCTGTAATATCCCCTGAAACTCAGGCGGTACACTGTGCCAGCCTCCAGGCCGGTGAACCCGAAGTTTCCCCCGGCATCGGCCTGTGTCCGTCCGATGCATCCCCATGCGTCGTATCTGAATATCTTCACCAGGACGACCACGCCGTCCGGCGGCGGGGTGCCTTCGGAATCGGTCACGGTTCCGGCGAGGCGGTCGCCCCTGGTGAGCGTGAAATCCGCCTCATCCCCGGCACTGACCCCGTATTCCGAGAGAGGC
>JAOZLU010000507.1:0-1851 GCA_029934695.1 Desulfobacterales bacterium
ATCCGTAACCCTTTATGTATCAAGGCTTTAAAAGAAAATCTTTAAAATGTGTTAAGCCGGAAAATGACTCAGGAGAGGCTGGCCGAATATCCGGACGTGTCCGTTCAGCAGCTTCACAAATATGAGGCGGGAAAAAATCGGATCGCAGTTGGGAAACTGGTGAGGCCTACAGGCAACTTCGGCGGTCTCATCTTCCGGGGCATCCGAATCCGCATTGCGCTCATCATCCGGGTCCGGGATATTGTAATGACGCACATCCTGATAGTGTGCCGGAGGCAGAAGCCCTCAGAATATGCGTTACGAGGCGGAAGCCCTCGTAACGAGATGAATCTCTGACAGATAAATTTATTTCAATGTCAGCTCCTGACCAAAATTCAGTAAAAAATAACCCCAAATACGAAGAATTGAGGAATTACGGAGTCATCTCCGCCTAAATTCTGTCCGAAGCATTGATGATAAATTCTCAAAAGAAATTCAGTTCGCTGTCGAAGTCATAAAATCATTAAGCTGTTCGATCAGAGGAGTATTCCGTATGGTCCTGATTGTCTCCTTATCCAGGCGGTCAAGAATTCTCTGCAACATTGTGCCATCGTAAGATTCATTTCCAAAAACCATGACAAGAAACTTTTTCGGATTTAACCTGGCAAACTCTCTTTCCAATTCTGAAAACTCCTTTTTTTCAGCAAGCTGTGCTATGAAATCCATATCCTGAACAAGCAGAATTTCGATTTCCGGCACTGCCAGAAACACCTCGGACTCGGTGCCAGGAGATGCCTGAATGATGGAATATCTCAGAAGTTCAAGCTGTTCCCGAACGGATGCCGAGTCGCTGGTGTCGGCATTCAGGACAAGCACTGCCGGAACCTGCTCCATGGCCAGAACAGAATGAGCCAGAGACTGGGCAGAGTAACGACCGTCTCCGACTATGAATTCAGTGAGGCGGAGTATTTCATCGGGCAGCACAGCCCTGAGAATGTCCGCTTCGTGTTTGCCTTCGGTGATCAGATATGCCTTTTTCATAATCATACTCCCTGTACGATGTGATAATTCGGAATCCCTTTTGTCACGCAGGCCCGGTATTTAGCGGTGAGACCTTTCAAAAAACATTTTTTCCCAAGTGCAATTTCCACTTCGTCACCGCCCCACAGAAGTATGATTTGCGGTGCGGCGAATCTCGCCAGCAGCGAAGCCGGATCAGTGAATCCGCTTCGGCTGAATACAATTCCTATGACCGTGCCTGGTCTGCGGAGCAACTGATTCCGTAATTTTGCAATAGGTTCCACGTTGGCCCGGACAATCTTTCCATCTTTATCTGTCCCTTTGTCTTTACATTCGATCAGACAGGCAAGACCATCCTTTGTATGGATAAAACCGTCAATTTGTTCGGCTGTCTCCCTGTTTTCAGTGCCTGTCAGATCGCCCACAGTCACTTTGTATGGCCAATGAATATATGCCCCTTCCAACTGAAATGCCCGAAGAACGAGATATTCAAAAGCTCTTCCCGACGGCCACCCTGAAGTATCTCCTGACTTGACTGCCTTCCAGAGTGTTGACAAACCATTCCAATCGTATTTTTTTATTTTTTTCCGGTATTCATCTTCTGTTGTCATCAAAAAACTCCGATTTTATTGACCCATAAAACGATTACTTAATCACCAGCCAACTGATCAGTTCAAACTGATCACTTTTTTCAGCCTGTTTTTTCTTGGGGATAAGCAGCGCACCTGCTTTTTGTCAGGAGGCATCAGACATTCTCCGCTATCTGTTCAATCAGTTCTCTGATTTCCCTGTCAGAACCGATGAGGCAGTCTTCAGCGAGATCATCCCATTCATCCGACATCTCCTCTGTTC
>JAOZLU010000507.1:1951-5006 GCA_029934695.1 Desulfobacterales bacterium
CCGATGAGGCAGTCTTCAGCGAGATCATCCCATTCATCCGACATCTCCTCTGTTCCGTTCTTGAAACAGAGGGACAGCATCCCTGAGTCTGAAATCTGGTCTGACATACGGACATATCTGTCCCTGATCCCTCTGAAAAACTCAGAGTGTTCCCTGAGATGCCCGGGATCCTCAAAAGCCATGGCCGAGCGGATATTCCTGATTAACCGCCGTGAAATTTTGCAGGCTCTGTGAAATTCGTACAGAGCAAGCGGAAGATTTATCAGATACAGCCTGCCGCCCTGTCTGAGAAGATTAAAGACATCCGAAGCCAGATCAAGTCGCTGTGAAAATTCCTCATACCCGTAATCCCGAAGCAGATATTCAGTTGTCATCAGAATCACCTCCTCTTTTGATTAAAAGTATCATAAAATGGTGCCAGGTCTGAAATGCCTCATTGCATTCTGTCTGCTGATGCCCCCGGATTTAAAAAAGGCCGGTCACTTCATCATCAGACCTGCTGACAGAATTCTTATTATCAGGTTTCTTTCTGAAAGGAAAGTTCTTTTTTCTCTCAGTCCCGGGCAAACGGGATATTATTTTCTGCTCAAGCTGGGCCTCCTTCCTGTCCATAAAGGCATTCAGTCTCAGGCTCATCATCCTGAACGGAAAGAAGATCATCCGCCTTATAAATCGGATACAGATTGCAGGAAGCAGAAGCATGGCCGCCACGCCGACAAGAAAATACTGCCGTGAAGGTTCCTGCCACTTTTCCGCAAGCGTTTCCGATATCCCTTTTCCGGATCGTGAAACGGCCTCTGTCAGAATCTCCGTCCCGCCCCCGGCCAGAAATTCTGAGACATCTCCGACAGCATCTGTGCAGCCTTCAGGATCGGTGCTGTACCAGATCAGAAGCGCGGCGGCCGCGCTGCTTTTCGGATGATCTTTTGCCCATCTGCCAATTTTTTTGATCATCTCATAACCGTGTCTGCCGGTTTTTCTGACCACAGACACAAAGGAGGAATTGACAAAATCCTCTCTGCTGAACCTGGCGATGGTTTTTTTGGAGAGGTTTCCGTATTTTCTCAGTTCCCCGGGACTCAGTTTGGACAGATTTCCGGTATGATTTATGATCGTTGCGGCAAACGACTCACCGGAGTCAACGTATCTCGCCCCGTAACGCCCGTATTGCCTGATTGCCTCTGCCGGATTGGAAACTCCGTTGATAAATCGGCTGCCGAACCGTCCGCTGTCTGCAATCTTATTTCCGACCGCGGCCAGTTTCAGAACATCAGGGGTCAGCTTTTTCAGATCAATTTTCGGCAGTGCTTTTTGGATATCAAGTTTCCTGACAGCGGAGCTGGGGGTAATTTCTTTGGCAATCCGCCCCAGCTTTTTGGAATTATGTGTCACAAGTTTTCTGACAAAACCGAATGTGCCGGAATTCGTTCCGAAAACCGGTGGCGCAATCATAAATAATGCGATAATTATGCAGATGCTTTTTGACAAAGCCTTTTGGAAAAATTCCATTTCAGTTTTCTCCTCTGAGAGCATCAATTTCGTGGCACAGTGTCACTGGTTCTGCGGCATCCGCACTGTTAGCCAAAAAGTGGGACAATGCGCCGATCGCGACAGTTCCTCCCATAGTCAGATAATCAGCCCCGGCCGCTCCTTTTCTGATAATTTTTTTCGTGGCCCCCTCCATTGCTGATTTCCGGCCTCTCTTTACTGCAAAACCGGCAAGTTCCCCGGATTCGCGCCAGGCCGCTTTCCGTCCGTATTTTCCGACCAGCCTCATACTGCTTTTCAGTGTTCTGCGCCCGAGGTTTTTTATTGTTCTTTTTGCTGCTGTGATCGCTCCCTTGCGCGCGAGCATCATCGCTGTCACAGACGCGGACGCACCTGCTGTGAAGGGAATCGCTGCAATCGAGACAGCCGTTGCAGTCCAGTCTGCGACCTCAATCACAGTTCCTGCCAGGGCCATGTCTCTCTCTTTTTCCGTGAAATTATGCTCCTCAAGCTTGTCAATATCCATATACATAAGATGATTCAGCGCGGATGCTGATATATGTTCGCCGTCAAAGGAATGCAGAATCGCCCCGGATTTGTCCTCCGGGTAAGAGGTGGTGAGGATATATCTGTATTTGGGAGCGGTTCTGCCGCAAACAGCATCTGAATTATGGGCAACTGCTGAGAAAGCATCCGGGCTGTTTTTCAGCCATCTGAAATAATCAGTTTTATTGTATAAGGCGGCTATGAAAAGGCCGTTCAGTCCCGGGGATTCGCTCAGACTGAAGAGCAGATCGTCAAAAACCTTCTCCTGTCCCGGGTCTGATTCAGCAAAAATACGAGGCAGAAAAGCCATTGAGCAGATATAATTTTCAAGATTGTCGGCCTTGGCAATATATTTTTGAAGATTTCCCTCTGCAAACCATTTTGCGATAAGTCCCAGGTTGCCTTTGGTTCCGGCTAAGGGTTCTCCTTTTTTGCTGTATGGGGAATACATGCTGAAAAAGCTTTCCAGCCTGCCGTCGCCCGAACCGGACTGACAGACTCCGTTTTTCAGCACCTCTTCAAAAAGGCGAGATTCAGATTCATGGTCAAGATATGCGCCTATCTGATTTTTATTATTATGAAAACGTAAGGCATTCATCAGGTGAGGAGCAATATGCTCGACAACCTTCAAACCATAAGGTAATCCATATTTGTCTGAAATATTTTGAAAAACACGGACAAGCAGATTTATGTGATCTTCTTTAAGCTGCTCATATTCCGTTTTGTTCAGGTTCTGTGATTCGGGAATTTCCTTTTCGGTCGGAGGCAGAAACAGGGCAAGATGCGCCTTGTAAGGTCTGATGGCTCTGACATTTTTCATACCCAGCTTCCCAAGTGTGGCATCGGCAGCAGAAAACCGGTAATCTGTATCTGCATGGGGATAGACACTGAAAGTCTGTGTGTACAATAAGGAAAAGACATCCATCGCGTCCGGGGCAATCCTCCTTTTCAGTCTTTTCACCATTGATGCAATCCCGCTTCCCTGTGCATCTGCCATAGCAGCCGCCAGCAGGTAATATAA
>JAOZLU010001069.1 GCA_029934695.1 Desulfobacterales bacterium
AAGCCCCTCATACCAGTCCGCATAATATATCACCGCGTCCTTTCTCCCGTCGCCATTTTCCTTGCTGTCTGCGATCTCGGAGAGCGTTCTGAGCAGTTCGGTCACCTGATCGTCGTCATAAATCTCGTAAAGATTGTCCCGGTTGGTGACTATGACTTCTTTGGGGTCGTCTGTCACGGAAATTTCGTTTTCCATTTCGGCAGTGTCCAGGGGAATCCCGTATTTCGAGGATATCTCCGAGGAAACTGTTCCGTCCGATCCGATATTGAAACGCACTGCCGCCTGCATCGTCACGCCGGCCGGGATGTCCATGTAAAAACCGCAGGTCTGTTTTCCATCGTCTGTGTGCTCACAGGCGCCTGTCAATTCTTCATAACCCGACCCTCCTGAGTCATTCCGTGTATGGCATTTTCTGAATGTCCAGTCATCGGGAACCCTGACAGACAGCACAATCTTCTGCCTGGTATCCTCGCTGTTCGATATTTCATGGACGATTTCGATCAGATCGCCCGAAACCTTGCTGACTGTGATACCATTTTCACTTTCCTCATCTTCCCCGCCTTCCTGCTCTTCCTCACTGCGGGTCCTGTCACCGTCCTTATTTTCCTCCTGCCGGGCATCGTCGGCATACATTCTCTGAATGGAGAGCGACAGTTTCTTTCCGGGCGAGAATCCGTCCTCGCCGTTCGGGTCCGAATGATATCCGTCGCAGTTGTAGAGCTGGATCAGCCGCAGGAGTTCGCTGAGCCCGATCTTCCAGTATTTTTTATTGTAATCCGAATCGTGGCGTGTGCATCCCCTGACATCGCCTTTTTCGGAAGCATAGCCGTCCTCCGAGTCAGCGTCGCAGTGAAAGCCGTCACTGTTGTAAAACTGTATGACACGGAGAAGTTCGGAAAGACCTATCCTGAAGTCCGCCGGATTGTAATCAGCGGAATGATATGTGTTTCCCGACCTGGGATATCCGCCACCGGGGCTTATCCTCACCCACACATCCCACACATCCCCCCAGACATACGTTTCCCTGCAGGGATTGCAGGTGTTGCCCGGCCCGCTCAGGTTGATTCTCACATAAGTGTCGCCCACATTCTCATACCTGTGTATGTCGAATTCCCCTGTGAAAGTGATATTGCCGTCCGCATCAGCCAGCGATCCGAACACGGACTGACTCATAACGTGTTCCTCTTCCCGTCCGGTCTGCACTTCCGGCCGTGTCAGCGGCTCCCCGCTGACATTCGGACACGTCTGCCCTGTCTCATTTCCGAATTTCCCGTCTCCGTCCCAGTCCGCATAAGCATTCACATATTCAAAATAATAACCGCTGCCGGATATGTGAGCCGTCACTTCAAGTCTCATGCGGGTTCCCCCGGGAAGAATCTCCCACCTGACCGAGGATATTTCCTCATACGTTTT
>JAOZLU010000508.1:0-2446 GCA_029934695.1 Desulfobacterales bacterium
AGCTGGCTTCAGAAAGCCGAGGAATAAATTCCCCGGCTGAAAGCGGAAGTACGCTAAAGCGCACTGGCGACTTAGCTGGCTTCAGAAAGCCGAGGAATAAATTCCCCGGCTGAAAGCGGAAGTACGCTGAAGCACACTGTCACAATAGCTGGCTTCAGCCTGCTTGCGCTTTCAGCCCCGGAATTTATTCCGGGGCTTTGATTCCAGGCATTGCTTTATCCCCTAGGACAACTGAGAACAGCCCGGCAATTCATTGTCGGGGACTGATTCCAAAAATTGGTTCAGAAAGCCGAGGAATCAAGCCCCCGGATGAAAGCGAAAGCACGCTGAAGCGCACTGTGACGACAGCTGGCTTCAGTCTGCTTTGGCTTTCAGTCCCGGGGCTTTTTTGAAGCGAACCGTGACGACAGCCAGCTTCAGCCAGCCTGGGCCTCCAGCCCCGGAACTGACCCCGGGGCGTAGCTTATAAGTTGTATCTGCTCAAGATCATCTTTGTGTTTTTCCCCGACTTTTCACAGATCAAAAGTATGCTGGGCGTTCAGCCAGAAACCGGGGCTGTTTCCGAAAAGACGGGAGAGACGCAGCACCATAAGCGGCGTAATCGGGCGGCGTTCACGCAGAATCTCACTGACTGCCCGCCGCGACACTTTCAAAGCGCCGGCAAGGGTTTTTGCTGACAGACCGTATTCGGGCAGAAAATCCTCCCGGATCATCTCACCGGGATGGCAGGGACGGACCTGACGTTTTTCATCGTTTTTAATGCTCATAAGTTCGCCTTTCAATGATAATCTGTTATTTCAACATCGTATGCATTTCCCCCTGCGAAACGGAAGCAGATACGCCACTGATCATTGGCAGAAACTGAATGCTGACTTTTCCAGTTCCCCTTATGTTTTGATCATAATAAAATATCATTGTAAATGCAAGCATTATAAGCTGGGAGAATCCATCCTCCGGCTGACAGCACAACACTGTTGCGAAGGTTCGATAAATCTCCCGGAATTTATTTTCGGGGCTTTGCCCTGTCCCGTAGGGACAACTGAAAATAGCCCGGCTATTTATTGCCGGGGCCGAATTCCCCAGTTTGTTCCTGTCCCGTAGGGACAATTGAAAATACCCGCCAATTTACTTTGAATAAAATTCCTCATTGGAGATTCCATGCTCAGAAGTCAGCATCAGTCTTCTTCTGATTGCCCGGATCAGCCCGACTCCGAGGACATAACCGGAACCATGGCAGGTCACGGGAACCGAGCGTTTACCTCCGTCCGGCAATTCCCTGATCCAAAGTCTCTCGCTTCCTTTTGCACGTTTTTTATCTTCATAAACACCGTATTTGCCTGTCAGTTTCAGCAATTTTCCATATCTGGTGGCTCTGTCCATAATTTCTTATCCATACACAACGCTGCATTCTGTATTCGAGAGAATCCGGGGTAATCTCAGTCCCCTGGAAAGTTCGGGGTTATCCTCAGATTTCAGCAGCATACGCCAAAATTCCGGCGGAGCGGGCTGTATGAGGTTTTCCAGGTCTCCTGTTTCCAGAGCATAAGCTGTCTGTAATTCGATGGCATCCAGCAGGTTCTGAAAAGACTCCCCGACGCTGTCTCCCTGGGCTACCAGATCAAACTCCAGACAATGGGCCACATAATGATCGTCTTCAGGGTAAAAGATAGTATGAACCATCAATGGTTTCATTTTTTCTGTGTCCTCCTTGATTCTGTGATTAAAAGATAAAGGGTACTCTTCCGCTAACACTTTGGTAATAAGCTAATTCAATAATTACAAAAGGTTATGAAATAATCGGATTGATGATGAATACATGGGTATCCGCATAAAAGGCCAGTGTCTCGGAAGACCATTGAAACCAGTTAGGATCCTCGGTGACGATATCGAGAATAATATTGCTGTCAATCAGTATTTCCATCATCCCCCCCCGTGTCATGGCCATGATCTCATCCGTAGTCATACCGGAAGTTGCTTTGCCCCGCATCCTTGAAATGAGAGATTTTCCCGGGTTGCTGTCCGTTCCGAGTTTGTGCAGACGCAATATTTTTCCTCTGATTTCAAATCCGACTTCTGTGCCGGGAAGAAAGCCCAGTTTTTCTCTGATTTCAATCGGAATTGTAATCTGTCCCTGTGATGTGATTTGCACTTTTACCCTCCTTGCCCAAGCTGGTTTGTCAAGTTATTGTTTTTTCAATTAAAAATGGTCGCCGAGGAATCAAGCCCCCGGATGAAAGCGAAAGCACGCTGAAGCGCACTGTCATGATAGCCGGCTTCAGCCTGCTTTGGCTTTCAGCCCTGGAATTTATTCCGGGGCTTTGATTCCGGGCATTGCTTTGTCCCGTAGGGACAACTGAAAATAGCCCGGCAATTCATTGCCGGGGACCGAATGTTGAAATCGCTTTTCAAAGTTCTTGAATATCATCATAAAATTTATCAAAGCTGA
>JAOZLU010000508.1:2546-5001 GCA_029934695.1 Desulfobacterales bacterium
GTTGAAATCGCTTTTCAAAGTTCTTGAATATCATCATAAAATTTATCAAAGCTGATGGGACATCTGTTCCTGAGTGTGTCTGTATCTGTCTCTTCAGCAATTTCATAAAAAGTTGCCCTGCAAGGCGTTTTATGATACTGAGACAGGACTCTTCTCAAAACATGCTTGGGATAATCACTTTCGGGATACTGCTTGCTGCCCCATAGAAGTTCAGGTTTGGCAGGCAACGGCGGATATTCAGGTTTTTTTCCGTAGCAGCTTTCAAAGGCGTCTTCGTCAGCCAGAAGCCAACATTCCGTCATTTTAAGTGCTACCATGGGAATCAGTTTCATCGTACCATCGGGAAAAAGATCAGACACATCTCTGATTTCCCGATGAACTTTCTCAAAACGTCTTTTTGCATTCCTCTCATTGTTTTTGCTGGTCTGGTCCCTGTCTGCATCGGAGAAAAGAATCGCCTTGTCAATTTTCCTCTGCTTTGCGATGATGCAGAGTTTGAAGGCTGTCTTTCCTTTTCCTCCGATTTTCGGTCTTCTTCTCTGCAACCGAATTTTGCGAATATCCTCTTTTGTTGCATAATCAAAAGAAATCACCTTTTTCACAGACTTTCTGATCAGTGGTTGAAGCGGCCCTTCCTCCCATTGCCTGGGAAATGCACCGGGTTTTCCATAATCGGTGGGGCCTTCGCCGCATAACAAAACGGTTTTCGACATTTTTTATCTCTCTCCCTGAAGTTTTTCCATAATTTCCTTATCTCTCATATTGAGCCAGATTTCGCCGGGATACATATATTCAAGAGATGCTTTCATCTCCTCATTTGCAAACATTTCACGGTTATGAATCCTGCCGTTCCTGTCCCGCCAGACATAGATGATGCTTGTTTCAGGAAAATAATCAAGCAGAACCGTGCTGTGTGTGGTGGCAAGTATCTGTCTGCCCCTGTTTTCAGCGATATCTTTCAGGTCACTGACCAGGGTTTCCGCAAGTTCCGGATGAATTCCGTCTTCTATTTCGTCAAGGAGGAGAATCCCGTCGTTCCTCCCGGATTCCGCCAGTGCTGAGATACCTGTCAGCCGCAGCATTCCGGCACTGGAGTGCATCGCCTTTATATTTGTCTGATTCCCTTCAAAAAATTCTGATATTTTCATTTCTATCCGGCCTTGGCGGTCTTTCCTGGTATCTGTGTTCGTCAGAAAATCGGCATATTTTCTGAGCCTCATGGTCAGTCCCGCTTTCTGTTCCCTGCCCAGTCCGTGAATGTATGCGGCGATATGTTCACCTCCGATGCCGATGCCTTTTGGTTTGCCTCTGCTGTTTTGGCCCATTTTCTCCGGGGAGAGTATCTCAAAAAAGTCCGAGTTTTTCAGAAATTTTTTAATTGCCGCAAGGCCCGGAAATTTTTTGTCCTCTTTTTTCTCATCAACGGTTTTCATAAAAGAGGCGGAAAGATTCAGGGACGGGAATTTCTCATATTCGTCTGTCTCGGAATTATATCTTCGGATGCCTTCGGAACTGACTTCCAGCAGAACCCTGTTTCCTGTCCTGTCTGTCACTTTTTCACCTCGGAAATGTATCTTTCCGGTTTTTCTGACCGGGGTGAGTGTGAACTCCCACTCTGTCTCCCCTGTGTCTGTTTCAAAGACAGTCCTGAAAACCATATTTCTTCTCTCGCTCAACTGGGATTTCAGGTCATCAGGAGTCCACTGATGTCTGGTGAGATATTCATCAATATCTGTTGTTGCAAAGCTGCGGATAAGATCAACTGCCTGGAGTACGGAGGTCTTGCCGACGGCATTTTTTCCGATGAGAACCGTGAGCGGTTTCAGGTGTATTGTGAAATTGTTCAGGGCTTTGAAGTTGTCAATATGGACTGATTTTATCATTTATATTCCTCCCATCTGTCCTCTCTGCTTGGGATTATATGCAAAGGACCGAGTGCGCGAAAATATCGCCTATATGCTCATTTCTGCACTCCTTTGAGAATTCTTATGAGTCTGAACCGCAGACTGCCCGGATTTCGCTGATTAAAGAATCTGTGCAATCCATCCAATCCTCTGAAATCTGTGGTTCAAACCGCCGATTCAGAGAACTCATGCAGTTTCCGCCGCCATGTTTCCCGACAAACATTTGCAGATTCCCGAGTGAATCTGTCATCCGGTTCAGCATTCTGAAAAAAGAGATAAAGCGCATCCAAGATTTTGCTTTCAAGATCATCTTTCATATTCATAGACATGTTCGGGTTGGCAAACCCGAATCATACGCCGCGCCCTGCACTCTGCTCGGTTCGGGTTAGCAAACCCGAACCATGCGCCTCACCCTGCTCGGTTCGGGTTGGCAAACCCGAACCACGATCCGAGGGAACCCTCACCCTGCTCACCATGTGCGGCCGGTTTTGGCAATCCCGCGGGAGCAACAAGGCAATTCGGCAACGACAGTCCGCAATTTATTCCGGGGC
>JAOZLU010000509.1 GCA_029934695.1 Desulfobacterales bacterium
GTTCAATTTATGTTTAAGAAAATTAAAAGAATCTGATGTTTGACAATAATGCCGAATGAAATATTTGAACCCTATTGCAGTGCCGAAGAGGCATCAGCTTCGGAAAAAAACAAAAGACTTCTGCCACGACCGAATCATGAAGGCCAGCCGAAATGGGTTGCTGAGAAAGGCATGGTAAATCCGAAGACTTTGGGAAAGCGTAAAAACTATTCATATCGCATAGAAATTGAAACACGGCCGGGTACAGGAGAATGGCTCAGAAAATTTGAGATCAAACCTTCCAACGAGCCTTTCAGATATGCTGTTCCCGCTGACAGGCTTGACGAATTCAACAAAAAAATAGCAGATATCAGAATTGTCAAAAGGAGGTGACAGAAATGTGGTCAGTACAACGAACCTTTCTCAATAAAATTATCAACAAAGAATATTCTGTCAGAAATTTAAAGGAAAAAAACCAGAGATTCAGGCAGATATTTCTGACATTCGCCTCTGAGACAGAAGAGAATCTTGAATGCCTGAAGCATCTGGAATACGGAAAACTGAGGGAAGAGGAATCAGGAAAGGAAACCTCGGGAATTAAAATAAAAGGAAAAGACATTCTCATATCCGACATTATGAATGCCCTGGAAGGCCTTGACGACATACCTGATCCGGTCAGAGAATATTATCCTGATCTGACTGACAGGGAATGGCATGCCGCTGCCAGGCTTGTCACCGTACTTCTTTTATTGCTTGAAAAGACAGAACCTGACGTGGCGGACATGGTCCATGAAAATATATAAATATTCCTGGCTCTGACGGATTTTGTGGTTCCGCACAATTTCAGCCGGTTAATAAAAGCACAAAGACCGTAAAGAATGCACAAGAGCTGTGTCCTTTGTGACTGAAAACAATTCATACTGCAAAATCCGTTAGAACCAGAAATATTCATAGGCGTTTGCCGACTTGTTTGATAAAGACCGGAGTCATCGCGTGACTTTTTTTAAAAATATAGAATTGGGCGCAGGGTGTGGCAATTTTGGGAAACTGTTCTTTTCTCCATGTTGTCTCACAGATAAGAACAAAGTATTAAGGATAGCTTGTCATCTTGATTGTTTTTGTGATGCTTATGAACTGCCATTTACCAAAAACACATTCAGGACAGCAATTATCTGTAATCCTTATGGATATGGTTTTAGCACAAGAGAAGAAGCGGAAATCTTGCTTAATGAGCTGACAAGAGTTTTAACAGATGACAGCAGAATAATCATTATCGGAAGTAGCAGAAACAAATACTGTACGTCCAAACGAATTGAAAAAAGAATTCATCAAATCTCGTTACAGGGAATAAATATTCGCTTTGCAGTAAAAGATATTGATTCAGCTTTTCCGTATATGGACTATCCTTTTCTCACAACAGACGGAAGAAAGACAAACCCGAACAAAGAGATTACCCTTTATGTCAGAAAACAATTTAACACTGGCTATGATCAGGAAAATTATTGACAGACTTTTCCTTTCGGAAAGATTAAGGATAAGTGACTATAAGGAGGATTTTTATTCGCATCTCACGAGTCTGCTAAGATTTCATCTGACGGTTCCGGATGAGCAGTCTCACCAGGAATTTCAGTTCAATAAAAACACTTACATGGGGCTTGAGCAATTTATTTTAGAGAATTCCGATATGGTGGAGGAAACCAAGGCTCCTGATGATATTGACTGGGATTTGGCTGACGATGCAAAGGATATTTTGAAAGACAAGATTAAGAGTTTGTCTGAGGAAAAAAAATCAGACGATCTGAAACCTTTTATTGAGTCATCTGCAAATATTTTTGAGAATTGGCTGATATATGATCTGATGCATCCGGGTTCAGTTTATAACCCTTGGATACCGGCCATTAACATTCTGCAAAAAGGCTATGTTTATTTCATATCAGATGATAAGGACAGGGTAAGCCAATATCAGAAAAAGATTTATCACAAGACGGGCAGAGATACTCACAGCAATCTGGCAATAGTGACCAGAGGCAGTAAAAAGAGAAAATTCTCGGTGGTTCTTGCTGATAACAGGCACAATCTCCAAATCAGCGTATATCAATATTTAAAAGAATACGCGCCAGGTTCGGATCATGTTATATCTTTGGGAGAAATTAAAGATTTCCTGGAAACAGATATGAGCAGACAGACGATTCGCACCAAGATAACCTCACCTCTGAAAAAAGCCGGTCTGATCGGCTCGAATTCAAAAGGATTTTTTTATATTGCCACCCCAAAGGATTTAAAACAGTGTTACACAGCTCACTTGGAAAAAGTTCGCAGATTACAGGGAACTCTTAAAATCTATGAGAAGCAGGCAAAGGTTCTGGGTATCAGAAATTTAGGAGAAGGGTTCTGAAAAAGGATGAAACACGAAAAATGGCAGGTATTTTAAGGTTGAACATAAATAGGGAATTGGGGTCGGACCAAGCTAACCAACTGAATTTATGTGATATAAAAGCAAAATAAACGCCATTTCCCTTCTTGAAACCACTTTTTTCGGGGTAAAAAGGAGCTTTCAAGAAAATGGCAGGAACAGACAGGCATCATATTAATGCTTTCAGCATATTATAATATCCCGCCAATGGCTTATAACCTTTACGGATTCAGGAGACAGAATTTTGAACAGACTGCAAAAAATAACCCTGAGCGGATTCAAGTCCATTAAGACAATGGATATTGATCTGCGTTTCTTAAATATTCTGATTGGATCAAACGGGGCAGGCAAGAGCAACCTCATTTCGTTCTTCAAGATGCTTAATGAGATGATGGCCGGACGCTTCCAGCAATATATCGGTATGGCGGGCCGCGCTCAGTCCCTCCTGCACTTCGGCCCCAGGGTAACTTCCCAGATTGAGGCAAAGCTGGAGTTTGAACTCGAAAACGGAACCGACACCTATCACCTGCGTCTGTCCCATGCCGCGGGTGACACACTGATTTTTCTTGAAGAAACACTGAGCTTTCTGCAATCGGGTTATTCATCCCCAAAGATTGATCAGTTGGGTTCAGGGCATCAGGAGACAAAAATCACCGAAGCCGCAGAGGCTATGCCAACGGCCGGAACACTCAGATACCTGCTCGACCGTTGCCGTGTGTACCATTTCCACGATACATCTTCTGTGGCAGGAGTGCGGCAATCCTGTTATGTCGGTGACAATCGGTGGCTGATGCCGGATGCCGGAAATTTGGCTGCATTACTCCTGAAATTCCGCAAAGACAACAGTGCGTCATACCGGCGCATCATCAGAACAATTCGTCTGATTGCACCGTTCTTTGATGACTTTGAACTTGAGCCGGACGGCTCTGACCGCGTAATTCTGAACTGGCGGGAAAAAGGGGCGGACAGGGTGTTCGGACCCCATCAGCTTTCAGACGGCACTTTACGTGCCATCTGTCTTATCACACTGCTTTTACAGCCGGAAGACAGAATGCCGGAACTCATTGTTGTTGATGAGCCGGAACTGGGGCTTCACCCTTATGCCCTCAATGTTGTGGCTGCCTTATTCAGGAATGCCTCCCGGCATATACAAATTCTCATCAGCACACAGTCCGGTTCTTTCCTGGACAACTTTGGTCCCGAGGATGTGATCGTGGTCAATCGGGAGGATAAGGAATCACAATTTGAACGCCTGAATCCCTCAGACCTGGAAGTCTGGCTTGATGAATACAGCCTGGGAGAAGTCTGGGAGAAAAATATCATTGCAGGGGGGCCGCATTAATGGTACGCCTTTATCTGTTTGCCGAAGGGCAAACCGAACAGACATTCGCCGACATATTGATAAAACCCTGCCTGAGTCAATACCAGGTGTTTATGCACAAACCCATGCTCATTGCCCATGCAAGAAGAAGAGGCCAGGTGCATCGCGGTGGCGGTCGCAAGTACATACCGATGAGAGACGATATTAAGCGTTTCCTCAGACAGGAGACAGTCTCAGATGTATTCTTCACCACTATGATTGATTTATATGCTATCCATTCTGATTTCCCAGGGTTGGCTCAGTCCGGGAGTATGCGTCAGAATCCTATACAACGAGTTGAATTTCTGGAGCAATGCTTTGCAAAAGATATCGGCGATGATCGGTTCATCCCATATATTCAGCTGCATGAATATGAGGCATATCTTTTTGCTGATCCGGCGTGTTTTGAAGATATTGATGAGACTCGTACAAAGGAAATTGAGGCTCTCAGGGATATCGCTGCTCAGTATCGGACACCTGAGATGATTAATGACGGGCAACATACATCTCCCAGTAAACGTATAAAGGCTTATTTTCCCTGTTATGGAAAAGCGAAACCTGTTTTCGGACCATTGTTGGCTGAACGGATTGGACTGCAAGTCATTCGGAACAAGTGCTTCCACTTCAACAGATGGCTGTCACGCCTTGAATCATTGAACACAGGAATGAGACAGATTTTCTCCTTACATGGAATTTCAAACACATAGCCAACGCTCATATCATAAAACAGCTTCGTGAGACAGTTGAAAAAGAGGGTTTCGTTTTTCCCACGCCTGAAGAACTGATAGGAGAATAGAATGATGAATAAATCTGACAAAGACGAAATAATCGAAGAAATCAGGAAAATAAAGTATAAAATTGCAGAAGAGCATGACTTCAGTGTTTCCAGGCTGGTGGCCTATCTGAAAGAAAAGGAAAAATTAAACAGAATTGTTATTTCATCCAAATTGCCGCCGGGAAAATGCCTTACCGTCAGGCGTGGCAAAAAGAACCGAACCCGGATTATGATGAGGTCGGGAAGAACTGCTAATATGAAGAAAACTGTTTCTGAAAAACAGGCAGATGATGAAATGCGACCTGAGTATGATTTTTCAGGAGCCGTTCGCGGCAAATATGCGAAGAGTCTGAGGGAAAACGGACATACTGTCCGGATATATCATACCGACGGGACATTTTCCGAGAGACGCGTCTTAGGGGAAAAAACAGTCATTCCTGATGCGGATGTATGGGAATATTTTTCTTCTTCGGA
>JAOZLU010000510.1 GCA_029934695.1 Desulfobacterales bacterium
AAAGTTGAAAGTTGAAAGTTGAAAGTTGAAAGTAAAAAGTTGAAAGTTGTGGGACTTTCAACTTGCGACTGTCGGGAACTATACTATGAATTTTTTAAAAGATCATTTCTATCAGATTGCTGTTGAATATGTCAACCCTGATGGTTATACCTAAGTATAAATACAATAACCGGAGAATGCTGGCTGAACATCAAAAATGGATACATATATCTTAATTGTAGATGATGATGTTGCTGTGTGTAACGCAATATATAAATATATCAATACATTCAACTACAGAACATCCATGAGTTTCAGTGCGGAAGAGGCAGTTGAAGTGTTAAAAACCGACCCTGCCCATGTTGTAATAACAGATATTATGCTGCCTGAAATGGACGGACTTGAACTGACCGGTCTGATAAAAGAAAACTATGATGCAGATGTCATTGTTATGACAGGCCACAGTGCTGATTATTCTTATGAGGAGGCCATTGACAAAGGCGCAAGTGATTTTATCTTCAAACCGGTACGTTTTGAGGAACTGCTGCTCCGCCTGAAAAGGGTGCTGAAAGAGCAGGAACTCACAAAGGAACGTAACCGGATGCTTAAAGAATTACAGGAACTGGCAATAACCGACGACCTTACAAAGCTCTATAATTCAAGACATTTTTATACCCAGTTGGAATCAGAGGTTGACAGATCTGTTCGTTACAGCCGCCCGCTTTCCCTTCTCTTTATGGACATTGACTGTTTCAAAAAATACAACGATAATTACGGGCATTTGGAAGGCAATGAAATGCTGATCAGATTCGCCCGGATAATTAACTCAAGACTCAGAAAAACAGATTCCACTTACAGATACGGGGGTGATGAATTTACGATTATCCTGCCGGAAACAACTGGTAAGGACGCCGAATTTGCCGCCCGCAGAATAAGGACCGCCATGGAATCTGAAATTTTTTCACCGGAAACAGGGAAATCTGTCACCGTGACCATCAGCACAGGCATTACCGAATATTGCCCCAGGGAAGATTTGTCAACATTTATACGGAGGGCAGACCAGGCCATGTTTAATTCAAAACAAAAAGGACGGAACCAAATTACAATCCTGCAGCCTTAGAAGTTTGAACCGGTTGCCGGACGGGGTTCTGTTGCCGGACGTTGCCGGACGGGGTTTGCAACCCCGTCCGGCAACGGGAAATAGTATGTCGCTCTGTAATTTCAACAGGTTACAGATTAACTTTCAACTTTGCACTGTCGGAAATATAATATGAATATCATGCCAGATTTCACTTTTCTGGATAACCCGACCCCGGGCCAGCTCAGACAGATTACCGCCCTCTATCATGCAGAAGGATGGTTTTCGGGAAAAAGGGCCGGAGATGATCTGGCCGCCGGAATCATCGCCGGCAGCCACTGTTTTGTCATTGCCACGGCAGGCAGTGAAATCATCGGCATGGGAAGAAGCATCAGCGACGGCATCAGTGATGCTTATGTTCAGGATGTCACCGTAAAGAATGTGTACAGAAAGCTCGGAATCGGATCGGGAATTATAAACGCTCTGATTGCGCGTCTTGAAGCTGACAGACTGAAATGGATCGGTCTTGTTGCAGAACGGGAGTCTTACAAATTTTATGAACGGCTCGGATTTAAAAAAATGCCGAATTCCACACCGATGCTGAAAATAATATTATGAAATTAAAACTGCTGACACCTTCGGACTATGCACATTTGAAACAATTTTTTGATCAGCAGAAATATAAGCTCTGCGCGTATTCGCTGCCATCAGTTCTGGTCTGGGCCAGCAAGATATATCAGCCCTGTGGCACTATTACAGATGACCGGACCCTCATTGTCGGCGTTGAATTTAATGCCATCTACGAAGAAAAACGCCATCTGATACTCCCCATATCTCCGGTCAGGGATCATTCTCCTGCTGAATTGCGCGATATTGCCGTAAAAGCCGGATTCAGCAGATACAGCTTTGTACCTGCTGATTATATTGAAAAATTTGGCTGGAGCGAGACAGGTGCCTTCTTTGAAATAAAAGAGCATCCGGAACTCCACGACTACATTTATTTCACAGATGATCTGGCAACTTTGCCAGGAAACAAATATTCCAAAAAACGGAATTTGATTCATCAGTTTGAACGAGAATATGCCGACAGGGTGCAGGTTGAAAAAATCACGTCTGCCACTGCATCAGAATGTACTGATTTTCTCGAAAAATGGTGCGAGGAACGGGATTGTGTCGGAGATCCGGAGGGGCTTTCCTGCGAAAAACAGGCTGCAATCAATGCCCTTGAAAACACGGAAATTCTGGAGATGAACGGCATTCTCCTGCGAGTTGACAACGTGGTCAGCGCATTTGGCATTGCATCGCATATCACTGACGAGATGGGCGCACTCCATTTTGAAAAAGCGTTTTCGCATATAAAAGGACTTTACCAGTTTTTTGACAATTTCTGTGCAAAACATCTTTTTAAAGGATATAAATATATCAACAAAGAGAGCGATATGGGCGTTCCGGGCATTGCCAAAGCCAAAAAGTCCTACCATCCAGTTATGATTATAAAATCTTATGATCTGACTGTTCGATGAAAATGATGAATGATGAATTGTGAATTGTTCACCAAGCCGGACGGGATTTGCAATCCAGGCCGGACCGTTCAGAGGCTCTGGCTGGGCGGAAATGTTGCGGACGGGATTGCAAATCCCGTCCGGCCTGTGATATCCGGCCTGTGATATCCCGTCCGGCCTGAAATCCGGCAGAAAACATCTAAGCAGAAATTTTTTCCAGACAGTCCCGAATCTGCGCGTAAGTATTGGGAGCCGCTACCAGAAGATGTTCACGCTCCCTTTGCCCGTCCATATCTTCGCCCAGAAAAAACTCACTTCCATCCATTTTATATATCTTTCCTCCTGCGGCTTCAATAATGATCCATGCCGCGGCAATATCCTGATAAGATTCATTGGCAATGACAGCCGCTTCGGCGCGTCCCATGGCAACATAGCAGATATGCGCTGCCGTACATCCCATGTTGCGAATTTTGCCCGGGAATGAAGGACGGTAATGCTGGTGAAATCGGGAGTAGGTGAGAAGAAGGCTCTCATCATTAATGTTTTCCTGCGGTGAAATACGGATTTCCTCATTTCCCCGGAAGGCTTTCTGACCGGGCCTGGCACTGAAAAAATCACCGGTGGCAGGCATATAAAACATTCCCAGAACGGGCCAGAAATTGTCAAAGAGGGCCAGGGAGATTCCCCATATAGGAATTCCCGCCTGAAAATTGGCAACTCCGTCCAGAGGATCATAAAGCCATAAGAACCGTTTCCCGTCATGGGTGTAGTCTTTGTTTTCCTGGTCGTTCTGAAACACCTGATGTTCAGGAAAATCAGTTAGGAGCCGCTCTTGAAAGAATTCTGTCAGATGAAGCTCGGCTTCCGTAATCAGGTCTTCATCAAATTTGACAATCCGCTCACCTTTGCCATAATAGGAAAGCGATTCTTCCCCTGAGCGACGGATCAGTTCTGTTGCAAACTGAGTCAGGTCTTCCATCCCATGCTTTTTAAACCCCACCATTTACCTCCTTGTTTTAAGACGGACGCGTTCCATTAACATTTTTCGGTGAACAATCCACAAGGAGTGCTGAAATGAAATTTCAGCACCCTGTCCCGATTCAGAGCGGTTGTCACACTTTGGGGAATGCATCCTTAATTAAAAATACCAAATTTTAAAATAAAATTAATTTACACGAAAAATCCTTGTTTAACAACAAAAATAATATTATTAGCAGAAGGGAGCTTCAGACTGGAAAAATTTTATGAAAAAAAAAGATCATACCAATATGGACAGAAGCAGAGTTTACAATGCCTTGAGAAAAGTTTATGACAGGCTGGTTAAAATCAGGGGCGAACCCCGGGAAATTGCGTTGGGCTTTGCACTTGGCATTTTTATCGGAATGTCGCCGACGATAGGCTTTCAAACCGCCATTGCTGTTTTTTTCGCTTCCATTTTAAAATGGAACAAAATTTCCGCGGCTGTGGGTGTCTGGATAACCAACCCCCTGACAGTCCCTTTTATTTATGGCATCACTTATCTTGTCGGAGCAAATCTGCTTGGAATTGAAAAGGCTGACAGCAGCCTGTCCGATACTCTTGACAGCACGACTGTTTTTGCACTGCTATCCAAAACGCCTGAGATTATATGGGCGTTAATCATCGGCGGCATTATTACCGGACTGCCCCTTGCTGTTTTCGGATATTATTTTTGCCATTCGGCTGTCCAAAAATATCAGGAAGATTTCAAAATGAAATTGGCCCGGCAGAAAGAAAAACTGGCTATAAAAAGAGAGGAAAGGAGGAGAAAAAAGGGAAAAAAAATAAAAAAAAATAAAAAAAATAAAAAATGATGACAAACTACAAAATATTTGATAAAATATTTTTTTTGGATATTGCATTCAATGGAATGTGAATGATTACATCAAACCTGCAAAGATAAGGAGCTTATTAAAGTTGGCGAATCACAAATCTGCATTGAAACGCGCACGGCAGAATGAAATCAGGCGTATGCGCAACAAGACCTCGAAAACCAAGGTGAAAAATATTGTCAAAGAAGTGCGGCTTGCCGTCAGCGAAAATTCCGCTGAAACTGCGCTGAACAAACTTAATATTGCAAAGTCTGTAATTGACAAGGCAGCAAAGAAGGGGGTGGTACACAAGAGAACCGCTGATCGAAAAATATCCCGCCTTTCCAAACTTGTCAACACAGTTTCTGCCTGACAACGGAATTGAATGATTTAGAGGAGCTGATCCCTTAAGATTCTGAATTCCGATCAAAAAAAGGGTGTATCTGCTCCTTTGGATCACAAATGCGCCCGGGTCTCTCCGACACTTTCACAGGAGCACTGAAATGGAATTATAGCACCTGTCTGCAACTAAAATTTCATTTCAGTGCTCCTTCCACTCCTTTTCTTCACGACTGTGCTAAAATTTCATTTCAGCACTCCTTTTCTTCA
>JAOZLU010000511.1 GCA_029934695.1 Desulfobacterales bacterium
TTGGATGTTGGATGTTGGATGTTGGCATCAGGCATAAATATGTAAACCCGAAACATAAGGAGGCCGTAAATTATTTTCATGCAAAGGCGTTTTGGAATGTCGCAGATATTTCCAAAAAATATTCTTAAATATATTGTCATTCTTTTTCTGGTGATGACTGCCTGCTCCTGTTCAGCAGTTAAGACAAAGACCCTTTATCAGAGCGGATCCAGTTGCGATTACGGAACTGTCGGAGAGAACAGAGAGGCATCTGAAATTGAAAATATGCCAATGAATATCGAAAACAATATGGCGCATTTAAGTTCTGCACAGCCCTCAGCACTTATGCCGGATACAGAGATAATATCAGGCGTTTCTCTCAATTCTTCTCCGTCTGATTATTCTGCCTCAGCACTTATGCCGGATACAGAGATAATATCAGGAGTTTCTCCCGATTCTTCTCCGTCTGATTATTCCGCATCAGTGCTTATGCCGGATACAGATATAAGCCTCAGTTTGTCAGACTTGCTGTTCTATTCAAAATATTCCGACAAGCTGGGCATAAATCTTGACGGCACCGAAAATAAAGATTTAATCATGGCGATAGATGAGTGGTTTGGCACTCCCTTCAGAATGGGAGGATGCTCAAAGTACGGTGTGGACTGCTCCTGTTTTGTCAAAAAAATCTATGATGATGTCTATGGCCTGTATTTGAGCCGCACATCGAAAAGCATATATTACGAGGATTTAATTCCTGTTAAGAAAGAAGATTTGCAGGAAGGAGATATTCTGTGCTTTAAAATCAGAGGCAGAAGAATTTCGCACATCGGCATCTATCTGAAAGATAACAAATTTGTTCATGCAAGTCGGAAAAGGGGTGTAATGATTAACGATCTCAACGAAAAATATTATAAAAAAAGATATTTTTCAGGCGGACGCGTAAAAGGCAGAATACATATGAATATTTCAAAAAGGGGGGGAAAGTGAAATATGTTACTCGTTCCCAGGCTCCGCCTGGGAATGCAAACAGCAAGGCTCTGCCTTATCAGATGGCTGTGACACATGAGGCGGAAGCTCTGGGAACCAGAATTTTCCTGCTTTTTTGCTTACGCTCAAATAAATAATTTACAGGAAGTTACACGGGAGAGAGGTGATGACAGATATTTCAGAAATTGATTATTCAGTCTTGGACAGGCCGGAGGTTTCCAGATTCCTGTTTCATCCCAGGACAGATTGGAGAATGCCGGAGCAGGAAGTGCTGATTCCGGTGGAAGATAAAGTGGATGTGGGTGCCTGCTTTCACATTGCAAAACAATCCGCCCCGAATATTCTTTTTTTTCACGGCAACGGTGAAATCGTCTCTGATTACAATGAAATGGGGCAAATGTACAACCAGACGGGGATTAATTTTCTGCCTGTGGACTACAGGGGGTACGGGCGGTCCGGCGGCCGGCCGACCGTCACATTCATGATGCGGGACTGTCATCTGATTTTCGAGTTTGTGAAAAACTGGCTCAGGGAAAACAGCTGTTCCGGCCCGCTCATCTTTATGGGGCGATCCCTGGGCAGCGCGTCCGTGCTTGAACTTGCAGCCCATTATAAAAATCAGTTCGACGCGCTCATTATTGAAAGCGGGTTTGCTTATGCCGGTCCGCTGCTGCAATTGATGGGCATTGATGTCCAATCCCTGAGATTCAGGGAAGAAGAGGGCTTTCGGAATATAGACAAAATCCGGAAGTTTGACAAACCCGTCCTGATCATCCATGGGGAATATGATCACATCATTCCTTTTTCAGATGGTCAGGCCCTTTATGAAGCATGTCCGTCTGAGGACAAAACCCTGCTCAAAATCCCGGGAGCAAATCACAATGACATCTTTTTTCGCGGTCTGTCGGAATATATGGGGGCAATCCGGACGCTTACGGAAAAATTGGAGACAGCATACCTACTTTAAAAAATGTTTTTATCCGTTCATCCAGAAATTTATGAGATCGTCTTCCCGGGACTCTTTCAATATTTTTGCCATCTTGAATAAGTACCCGGCCAAAAGTTTTTCAGAATTTTTTTCTGGGAAAACAGCTTTCACAAACCGCGGATGAGTCCGCCGTCTGCGTTTATCTGCGGTTCACAATACTTAAAAAGGATCAGCCAAGGAGTGCTGAAATGAAATTTTAGCACAAGCGGGCATTTTCACTTTGAACTTTGAACTTTGAACTTTGAACTTTGAACTTTGAACTTTGAACCTTGAACTTTGAACCTTTGAACCTTTAAACTTTGAGCTTATGAACAAAATAGAATACAAACCCATTGGAATCATTCATTCCCCATTCACGACACCTGAGGGAACCCCCATCCAGCCCCCGGGAGGAACGGATGCCGAGGCAGTTGCAGAAATATTCCCTGAATATGCACAAGGACTTGAGGACATCGGGGGATTTTCCCATATTATCCTGCTTTACCATTTCCATCTGTCAAAAAAATTTTCTCTCAAGGTAAAGCCTTTTCTGGATGACGCGTTTCATGGTCTGTTTGCCACACGGGCACCGTCGCGTCCGAATCCCATCGGAATCTCCGTTGTCCGCCTTTTACGCGTGGATAACAGGATGCTTCATATTCAGGATATTGACATGCTGGACCGGACCCCGATTTTGGACATAAAACCATACATTCCCAAATTTGATGTCCGAAACACTGACAGAACAGGATGGCTTGAAACCCGTGCCGATAAAACTGAAAAAACGCATGACGACGGAAGATTTTCAAAATAAAGAAAATGTAGGGTGGGTGCAGCGTAGCGGAACCCACCTTGCGGAACCACCTTTTGCGGAACCCATCTTTTGCAGAACCCATCTTTTGCGGAACCACCTTTTGCGGAACCCATCTTTTGCGGAACCCATCTTTTGTGAACCAACCTTTGCGGAACCCACCTTTTGTGGAAATGGTGGGTTCCGCTTCGCTGCACCCACCCTACATCCTGCATCTCTCCTGGCAGTTCGGATTTTGTCAATCCGAACCGAGCGCGGAATGAAGGATGTCTTATTTTTTGTTTAACCCTTCTTTCAACTTGTTTTCAATTTCTTCAAAAAGGGTCTTCTGTCTTTCTGCTTTTTCTGCCTGGAAAGACTCAATCTGCTCCTTAAAGTCTTTTTTGGAATTTTGAAATCTTTCAATCTCTTCCTGAAGTGTAATTTCCTCTGTATCCCGTGGAATTTCCTCAATCTTCATATAATCATTGACAAACAGCCTGGCTTTGTGGGTCCCTCCTTTCACCACCATGTCTATAATTCCGATTTCACTAAGTTTTTTGCATATAAAATAGCCCTGTTCCAAAGAAAACGACAATGCCTTGCATAAATCCTCAACAGAAGGATTGGCAGCATTCTGATATTCATAAATCCGTATTGCCGCAACAATAAGATGGGAAGTGGAATAAAAGTCTTTATTTTTCATAAACAGCCTTATATAGATGGTTACATAACTTTCAGATGCTGGAAAAGGTTCAGGGCAATTTTCATCCCATTGACTTTTCTCTCCGTTCAACTTAAAGAAAGTAACTAACATTTTTTTAAAATTTGTCAATAACTCAATAGCTCGGCTTAGGTTTTAAGTTTCAAAATCTGAAAATCTGAAACCTTAAAACTTAAAACTTAAAATTTAAAACCCTAAAACCTGTTTTTGGAGAAAGGCATTATGACTGAAATTGTAAATGTGAAAGCAAGGGAAATTCTGGATTCAAGAGGGAATCCTACGGTTGAAGTGGATATTATGCTTGCCTGCGGTGCTTTCGGACGTGCGGCAGTTCCTTCGGGAGCTTCCACCGGGACGCGGGAAGCCTTGGAACTTAGGGACAGGGATTCAGAACGCTTCGGGGGCAGGGGAACTGCCACTGCTGTCAATAACATTTCGGAGATAATTGCGCCTGCCATCATCGGCATGGATGCGTCGGATCAGGCTGGTCTTGATATGTTTATGATTGAACTGGACGACACACCCAACAAATCAAAATTGGGGGCAAATGCCATCCTCGGGGTATCCATGGCCGCAGCAAGGGCAGCGGCAGATGCATTCGGACTGCCCCTTTACAGATATCTGGGAGGGATCGGTGCCCGATATCTTCCGATTCCCATGATGAACGTCATCAATGGCGGGGCACATGCGGCCAATAATCTTGATATTCAGGAGTTTATGATTGTTCCTGTGGGAGCTGAGACCATTGCCCAGGCTGTCCAGATGGGTGCGGAAATATTTCACGCGCTCAAAAAAATCCTGAAAGAAAAAGGACTCAGTACTGCTGTGGGAGATGAGGGCGGATTTGCGCCGAACCTTGACGCGAATGAAGAGGCCATAAAATTTATTATCAGCGCAATTGAATCCGCGGGTTATACCCCCGGAAAAGAAATCGGAATTGCTCTGGATGCCGCGGCAAGCGAATTTTATGAAGATGGGAAATATGTCCTGAAATCGGAAAACAAATCCCTTACATCAGAAGAGATGATCGCTTATTACAAGGAGCTGACTGACAAATATCCGATTCTTTCCATAGAGGACGGGCTTGCCGAAGAGGATTGGGATGGCTGGGAACAGATGACAGAGCAGATGGGGATGGATGTCCAGATTGTCGGGGATGATATTTTTGTGACCAATCCCGGAATATTTGTTGAAGGGATTGAAAGGGGCATTGCAAACTCCATCCTGATCAAGCTGAATCAGATCGGGACGGTCACGGAAACCCTTGATGCCATTGATATGGCAAAACAGGCAGGATATACAACCGTCATATCCCACAGGTCCGGCGAAACAGAAGACACCTTTATTGCAGATCTTGCAGTCGGTGTCAACGCGTGTCAGATAAAAACAGGCTCCATGTCCCGTACAGACCGGGTGGCAAAGTATAATCAGCTCATCAGAATTGAAGAGGAACTTGGAAGGGGTGCCATTTTCCCAAACGATGTTTATATTTATGATTGATGTTTGATGTTCGATGTTTGATGTTCGATGTTCGATGTT
>JAOZLU010001070.1 GCA_029934695.1 Desulfobacterales bacterium
GGGACATATCAGACTCATCCCCGAATATTCATTGAACAGCCTGTTGCTGATCACCAGTCCCGGCCTTCTCCCCATTTGCTCATGGCCTGCCTGGGGATCAAAGGTCAGAATGACGAAATCCCCCTTGTCCGGTATGTATTTCGGCATTTACCAAATCTCCTTCCCCACAGGTTTCCCCCATTTCACTTCTTCGGGGTGATAGTCTTTCGGCATTTGCTTCACCAACTCACTGATATCATATTTGCAAAATGCTCTTCTTTTCGGCGGAGGCTTTGTCGCATTTTTGGGTAAAATAATGACCTCAACCTCCATATATTCAAAATATTCAGAAATATCTAAAACAAGCTGCCCGTTTCTCACAACAGCATATTCTCTTATGGCCTGCATGTTACACCTCCAATAGTTTTCTTTCAGTTAATGTGGCGTGGGCATGAAATGCCCACCTCCGTCAGTGTTTTGCTTCCTTAACACCCAGTGTGCCCAGTGAAAGAGATGCTGAAAACTCTGCTCCTTTGGTTTCATGTTTCTGGCAAACTGCTTCTGTCAAATCCGTGTTCCTCATATCCGATATGAAGATATTTCAGATACTCATGCGAAGGATTCTCATCCCGGGTCAGTTTGTCAGGATTGGCAATATAGACATGGCCGATATGGGACGATTCTCCTGTCAAATCAGAGAACGGAAGGCCGATTCTGATATAATGGGACGGTTCGCCTTCGTATCTGTCAAGCTGGTATAATTGTTCTGTTGAAATGGCATACGCCGCAAACGGACATCTGTACCCGGAACCGGCATAAGCGATATTCGCATAAGTGCCGCCCCTGTCGGATATTTTATTGAACATCAGCTTGTATCCTTCCATGTGACCGGTCCTGATTTCGTGCGTTTCGCCGATTCTTTCATGCAGCCGTTCCAGACTCATATTGGAACCGTAGGCGACATACCATTGCCTGTCAGACAAATCCTCAATTTTGTATCTTCTGTAATCTCCGTGTGCGATCTGCTGATAATCGTCCAGGTTATGGTTGTAAAAATAAGTGTATGCTTTTTCCCGGGAACCGTCGTTCAGCAATATGACGTCTGCCTCTTTACGCATATACAAAGAATGATGTTCGTCTTCGGGGTAGTAGCCTTCGATGCTGTCCAGTTCGATGAGCTTTTCTCTGCCGATTCCGTACAACTCGCCGTAAACAAGGCTGTTGCCGTCTTTAATCGCCGGATAATTGCCCAAATCATATAAAACGCCTCGGATGAATCCGTGCCCCATGAACTGGGAATCCGCAAGCAGTCCGAATCGGCTCATGCTTTTGAGCAATGTGCCATAAACAAATACTTTCATTGCTTGATCCTTTATCTGTCTTCAAATTTTAATTGACGGGTCTTTTCCTTGATCTCCCGGATTTTAT
>JAOZLU010001071.1 GCA_029934695.1 Desulfobacterales bacterium
TTTCTCCAAGAAAGACGCGCTGAAATGTTCAGGTTATTTATGCCCAGATACTAAGTTAAAACTCAAATTACAGGCTTGGCTAGTTTTAAAAGGATATGAACGAGTAACAGGGAACATCTGTCCGAAGATAACTTTTGGGAAACCTGAAAACTATCAAAGATTAGAATCCCTGACATCTTCTTTTTCCAATAAATTATTAAAAATTCCAGCAGTTCGACATGGTATGATTAATCATACATCAGGCTATTCTTCTATCCATAAAGATTTAAAATCTATTAAAATAGCTACATATAGCGAAACAGAGGAACTGGAATATAAGCTTTCAAATTATCTGAACGGATCTCCCAGTACATATCAAGAGGAAAATAACAAAGTTCATGCTGACGTTTCTGGGAATATTTTAATTACAAAAAATAAATATACTGATAAACTTCAGGATATTATATATTATGAATTATATAAGGGAAGATGGGAAAATGTTCCGATGATAAGATTCGTTCAATCTGTATTGAGCGGAGATGATCCTTTTATATTCACAAAAACTGCCATGCCAGCAACAGATAGGGATCAGTGGCCTGATGAAGATGAGTCAGAAATTCTATCAGCCAATTCAAGAGACATTGAAGCCCGTCTTCTCCGACATATCAAAGCGGGTTTGGATCAGGATACGGTTGTTATCGGTGCTGAGATACATGTGTTTACTCGTTCCAAAGATATATCATTCATTTATAGTCTCGCCGTAAAGTTTTCCGGAGCAAATATCATAGACCCTGTAGAAGGACAGAACACATTTTATGGTCGCAGTTCGACAGTTTATGACGAAGATCGGTTTGATCCATCCGAGTGGTATGAATATGATCCTCCCTCATTTCAAATGACTTTAAAAGCAGGTGGACATTACAGATTAATTCATCAAGATATCTGGTGTTACCCCTCTGTTCTTTGGCAGAAACGCTTAGGTTGGGCGCCCTCCCCTAACAATCCTCTTATTTGGATAGTTGACGGAAAACCATCAGTGAAATTTGAGTTCATAGTCGGACCAGTGAAGCGTATGTTCCCTCGTGACAAATATTACAGACAGCCAATGATGCAGAGATGGCTTTGTGATAAAGCAGTTCTGGAAGAAGCTGAGAATAAATTGGGAGGAAAATTGCTTCCATATTCAAAATTAGATGTAAAAAAAATAGATTATGAATAGAACTAAACATTGCCGGAGGCGGAAATTGTCCCCGGCAATGAATTGCCGGGCTGTTCTCAGTTGTCCCTACGGGACAGGAATCCCGGGGGATGAGTTGTCCCGGCAATGAATTGCTGGACTGTTCTCCTCTGGGCCTCAGTATAGCAGCAGCCTGCCTATGAGAAGTGCGAGAAAGATCATGGTTCTCTACGGAATCCCCGAAGATG
>JAOZLU010001072.1 GCA_029934695.1 Desulfobacterales bacterium
TAAGGAAAAAATTAAAAAAATTTTAAACAGAAAAAGGAGGAAAACTATGGTAAAAAGGATTTTGGCTTTAACCCTGATCGGGCTGATGGCGGCGGTTTTTATCTTCCCCGTCTGTGCGAATGCTCTGGAAAAGGGAGAGGCAGTGCCTCAGACTTTGACTGCAACTCAGAAAGATCCGTATGATACAACACCCACATTTGCATGGACGGCTATCAGCGGCCCGACGAGTTTTAATGTTACAATTGGCACGAGTGATGCGGTGTCAGTAAGCGCAGGCACTTTTGATGATGAAGGAAAGTGGGATGCCAGAGTGGCGGATACGTTGGAAGCAGCTCAGGCAGGAACAGATGGCAAAAATTGCTTCAAAGATGCAGAAAGTGTAACGTGCTACTACAACTACACACCGACCGCAGAACTGCCCACAGGCACGACTGACTCTTGGACAGTGGCAGCAATAAGAGCCGCCGGAACCAAAGATGAAGCCGATCCGGGATTTGACGGAACCAGTTCCACAGCTACTGGCGATGCCATTGTTGTTCTCGGTGACATTACGCTTTCTCTTGTCGCAGACAAAACAGAGGCTGAAATTGACGATCTTGTCACAGTTACGGTTTCAATGGACAACTCAGCAAACGGTGCTGTTCCAACGGACTCGGTGACGTTCAGCGTGAGTTATGACAGGGATATCCTCAGTCTGGCAGATCCTGCTTATGAAACTACGGACAGGACAACTGCAATCACACCGGGGGTTAACGCTTCAGGAAGCGGTGCAGATGCCAAAGCGACTGTTGTGCTTGCCGGGAATATTGCCGAAGGTACGGGAGATATCGTCAAGCTTCTGTTCACCGTCATCGGAGCAGGTGACAATACCTTCGCACTCGTTGGGGACGATATTCTGATAACCTCTGTAACGGTTAATCCGCCCGTGGGTGAGGATAGAAACCCGGCCGTAGTCGGAGGCGATTCAGCCGCGCTTACAGTGGCAGAGCCTGTCCTTCAGGGAGACCTGAACGGCAATGAAAGTTTTGACCTGAACGATGCCATACTGGCACTGCAAATTCTGGCAGGGATGGACACGCCATCATCTGACCAGGCAGCAGTCCAGGCTCATGTGGCTGCTTATGGCAAGGTGACAATGGGAACATTCCTTTATATTGTGACACAGTAAGCCTGATGGGATCAGCGCAGATTCCATCAGGCTCTGCTGCTGAGGCCGTCTCTTATAATGTGGGGAGGATTCCAAAGTACGAAAAAGCGCAAAGCAGAGTTTTGCAGATTGAACTCTGCCAAAGTCTGTAAAAGGGTGTTTAAGCAGTAATGTTTAAACACCCTTTTTTTGCTTTGTAAGTACCGAAAAGTTCGTAGTTCCGCCTTTAGGCGGTGCGATATCTTTCACAATGAA
>JAOZLU010000512.1 GCA_029934695.1 Desulfobacterales bacterium
CATCCAACATCCAACAAACATCCAACATCCAACATCCAACATCCAACATCCAACAATCAGTCTTTGCTCAATGAAAGTTTGTGAAGCGAATATTTATACTCCCTCTCCTGAAACGAAAGTATCTCCGTGGTCTCAAACTTCTCCAAAATATTGTCGCAGAAGGATCTCTGGGCCGGATTACTCACATTGCACCAGAAATTGTAGTGAAAATATATTCCGCCTGGAAATCGTTTGAACAAATTTCTCAGATGAGGGGTGTTCTGGGAGGCAATGGAAGCCTGAGCCGCATTTTTTCCCCAGAGGAGAAACATATTGGGGTTATGAGTCAGAACCAGAGAATTGGGGGGCAGTTTTTCCGCCATGATCTCAGCGTACTCGTGATCCGCTCTCGCGCCCCAGGCTTCCTGTCCTATGGCTCGGATATATGGCATAAAAGATAAAAAACAGATAAGGATAAGAATCGTCATCCCGCAACTGCTCCACTCCCAGTTGAGCCTTTCTGTGGCCCATCTGCTCAACGCGGCAGCACCGAATCCGGCCAGCACGCCAAGAGGGATGTAGGATAACAGGGAAAATCTTACGTCCGCACCATAGTTGTAACTGCCGGCATAGAAAAACAGGAAAATTCCCCAGAAAGCCAGAAACCATGAAAAAACAACCGTTTTTTCCTTCCAGAAAAAAGAGAATGTTGCGGTGCGAACGGTTTCTCCTTTCTTCCCGGGGTTCAGTTTCGGCATAAAAACACCCGTAAAAAAAAGAAGCGTGAAAAAAAGAGGAAATCGTTTATTTTTGAAATAAAAAAGAGAATTCACCCGGAAGTTCTCCTCAAAATATTTCAGGGCAAACTTGCTCTCCCCGACAGCACCCCATCCTTCTCCTCTCACTGCGTAAAGATGAATGAAATGAGGCAGGGTAAGCACAAGAAAAAGCAGGATGAAGAGATATGTCCTCTGCTTCAGGAATTCCTTTGGGATCATGAGAATCAGGACAAGACCGACAGGCAGCACAATCAGAATTGACTCCGGCCGAAATTGGAACGCGAAGGGAAGAAGAACCGCCACAAGGAAAAGCGATCTGTTTTCAGGAGTTTTGGCAAAGAAAATTACGGCCAGCAGCGCAAGACTTACCCACAGGGCAGAACTGGGTTCGGCGGAGGTGGTGTTGGACCAGATCAGTCCTTCCGGCATGAGGATGAATATCAGGGCACCGAATATGCCGGCATTTTTGTCCTCGAAGAGAAGATATCCGATAAAAAAAACCGCAAGCGCAGACAGGCCCCATATAAAATTATTCATCAGGTGGCATGCCAGATGGGAGGTTCCGAATATTCTCAAAATAACGCTTATCAGATAGGGCCATCCGTTGGGCTGTTTGTTGTACTCCAATCGGTGACAGAAATATTTTCCATAGATATGTTCCCCCTCGTTGCACATTCCCGCTGTCTTTAAATTGGCAATATTCTGACCGATATTCAGATAGATATCCTCGTCATAATATATTTTGTGCGTTCTCGGGGCAAGGAACATTGCTGTCAGTGTTCCTACGAGAACGATCACAAGCATGATGAATCCGGTCCGCGTGTCAATCTTTTGAATCACCATCCTGAAAGAATCCCAGTTGACAATGATTCCGATGAAAATCAAAAAAAAATTCATTTCCAAGAAAAGCGGGGAAACCCATTTCAACTGTTCTCTCAGTTGCCAGTTATCGTAAGACAGGCCCCATACAGCAGCACAGGAAAAGAAGATGAGATATAATATGCCGGTCAGTATTATTTTTTCAATGTTATTCATACAGTTTGTTGTCACCCTTATATAATAGATAAGAGGGGACGAATTTATGATTTGCTGTAATAGGGTGAAAAATCAAATCTGACAATTTTTGATAAATAGAGCAGATTTTAATAAAAGTCAACTCTAAACATAGCTTATAACCGTATTTTCCGATCAACGTGACAAAACGAATAATTTCAATATGTTATAAGGCCGGGTTCCATTTCTGCTTTGCACTTTTCACCATCGAAACAGTACCCCTGTCGGAAAAAGCAGGGTTTTCTTACCGCTCACTTTCTTCCTGTGCAAAGGCTCTATGGGGCTCTTTTTTCCCGGATGATTATGACGCACTGCGTCAAAGTTTCCAACATTCTGAAATTTTGAGAGCACCTTATGCAAAACGTTTGTCCGGATATGAATTTAATCAGCCTTCAAATGTAAAGGAGACCGATTTTTATGACGCAATGCGTCAACAATCCAGTCTTCTGAAGCTGGAATATCAGTCTGATATTATGATTTCCTAATTGGATGGATTACAAAAATATTGACAATCGGGGGGATAGATAAGGTGTTTCAAAACGGGACATCCAGCTTTCGGAGCATGGGCGTACTTCAGCTTTTCAGCCGGGGGATTTGCTGAAGCCAGCCAATCACAGTGCGCTTCAGTGTATTTCAACTTTCAGCCGGGGGATTTATCCATCGGCTTAACATACTTCAGCTTTCACAGTGCGCCTGAGCGTATTCAGGCTGTTTCACAAGGCCGGGAGATTCCTGCAGACATTCCACCTCGGGCACGCTCAGGTCTGCTGCATGGGCAATCTGTTCAACTGAGACTTCAAATCCTTTATATGAAAATTTTAGGGTTTTAAGTTTTAACTAAACATAGTTGACAAATGCCTCGTTTCATCTTAAATAGCAATAAAAAAATTATATTTTCTTAAAAAATTTAACAGTTGACGATTGAAAGTTCAAAGAAAAAAGTGAAAAGTTGAAGGTGAAAAGTTGAAAAGTTGAAAGGCCCTCCAGTTTTCAACCTCCAGCTCTTTATTTTCCATTTTCATAACAAAAAGCTTGATGTGCCATTTAAGATCGTTTTAAACAACAGAAAAGGAGACCCGCTTGATGAAAGAAATCGGATATCAGGACAAACCGTGGCTTGCCCATTATGAAAAGAATATTCCGGAAAAAGTTGAATATGAGCAGGTATGCCTTCCCGGTTTTCTGGAAAGATCAGCCGACAGATTTCCCGATAATGTGGCACTGCTCTTCCAAGGATATAAAATCACATATCACCAGCTCGGTCAGATGGTAAACCGTTTTGCCGCATGTCTGAATGATTTTGGCGTCAGAAAAGGGGACAGTGTTGCCATTCTCCTGCCGAACCTGATTCCCTGCGTGGTGGCTTACTACGCCACAATGAAAATTGGCGGGGTGACGGTAATGAACAATCCCCTGTATTCGGATCGGGAATTGAGCCATCAGTTCAATGATTCAGGCTCAAAAGTGCTCATCACCCTTGATCTGTTGGGAAACCGGATGGTCAGCCTCAGACCGAAAACAAAGATCAGGCAGATCATCTATACTTCCATCGGGGATTATCTGCCCTTTCCCAAGAGCCTGCTTTTTCCGTTTGTCGGCAAAAAGAAAAAAATGGCGGCAGATGTCACTCCGGCAGAAGATGTCTATAAATGGAAAGATGTTCTGGCAAGTTCCACTTCCGATCCGCCTGATGTGGAACTTTCTTTTGATGACGTTGCCATGTATCAATATACCGGGGGTACAACCGGTGTTTCAAAAGGGGTCATGCTGACCCACGGGAATCTGAGCCGGCAGGTTCAGCAGACTGCGTCCTGGTTCCCGACGTTTGACAGCGGTAAAGAGGTCATGCTGGGTGCGCTTCCTTTTTTCCATGTATTTGGGCTGACAACAGCCATGAACCTTTCCATATATAAAGGATGGAAAAACATTCTTATCCCCAAACCCCAGCCAGAGTCTCTGCTTGAGGCTGTCAGGAAATTCAAACCAACCTTTGCCCCGCTGGTTCCGACCATGTACATCGGGATGCTGAATCATCCTGATATTGACAAGAGCGACCTGACATCTATCAAAGGATGTTTTTCCGGAAGCTCGCCGCTTCCCATTGAAGTGATAAAAGAATTTGAGGAAAAAACAGGGGCAGTCATCGTGGAAGGATTCGGCCTGACCGAAACAACGCCGGTGACCCACATCAATCCGTTCAACCCTGAAAAGCGGAAAATCGGGAGCATCGGACTCCCGATATCAGATACTGAGTGCCGTATTGTTGCTTTGGAAGACGGAAAGACAGATGTTCCGGTGGGAGAGTCCGGCGAGCTTCTGATCAGAGGTCCCCAAGTCATGAAGGGATACTGGGAAATGCCGGAAGAAACGGCAAACGTGCTTACTGATGAGGGCTGGCTCCATACCGGGGATATCGCAAAAATGGATGAGGACGGGTATTTCTACATTGTGGATCGAAAAAAGGACCTGATCATATCCAGCGGCTATAATGTGTATCCGCGTGACATTGATGAAGTTTTTTATGAACACCCGGCTGTTCTGGAAGTATGTACTATCGGGATACCTCACCCTCTCCGGGGAGAGGCGGTGAAAGTGTTTATTGTTGTGAAACCGGACCAAATAATATCGGAAATGGAACTGATGGAATACTGCAGACCCAAACTGGCCAAGTATAAATGGCCCGCAGAGATTGAATTCAGAGATGAACTGCCCAAAACCAATGTGGGCAAAATCCTGAGAAAGGATCTCAGGGCCGAAGAGAGTGAAAAGTTGAAACTTGAAGGTTGAAAAGTCCCCTGACTTGAAATTTGAGATTTATTTGAAATCTGGAGCAGATTGAGTTTTTGCGCAATGAGAACTGCGATGAAGTCCAAGACTTTTATTTTTACCGATCTTTGCCTGAAGATGAATTTCCTGCTGTGTTGCAAAAAGAAACTCGACACTCGTAAGTTCTCACAACCTGTGGTGGGTTCCGCTTCGCTTCACCCACCCTACGTTTTTGTAACAACCTGTGGTGGGTTCCGCTTCGCTTCACCCACCCTACGTTTTTGTAACAACATGTGGTGGGTTCCGCTTCGCTTCACCCACCCTACGTTTTTGTAACAGCCTGTGGTGGGTTCCGCTTCGCTTCACCCACCCTACGTTTTTGTAA
>JAOZLU010001073.1 GCA_029934695.1 Desulfobacterales bacterium
AGGGTAAGGGTTTCGCAATAGGCCAGAGCTTCTTTCCAGGTCATGGCTGGTTCAGGCCAGGGGATATCAGTGGAAACCGGAAAGTTGATCTGGGCGATGCAGTGATGGCATTCAAAGCGGCCGCAGATCCGGATTTTGCGGAACAACTTCAGCCAGAACCAGGGGCTGATGTCAACGGAGACGGAGTTATCGGGTTGGCGGAACTGGTGTATATTCTGAAAGCGCTGACACAAATGTGATGGGGACACTGCCAAGCTGAACTTTGGTCTTCGGGCCTCAGATTATGGCTGTTCAGAATGATTTCACAGATTCACTTTAAAATCTGTTGCAATTTGTTCTGATTTATGACAGCTATAATATGTATGACAAATTTAAGGATAGTTTCTGCACGGATTAGCGATAATAAAGGATTTCTGAGAGTGAAGTTTCATATCACCAATCCGTGTGAGGGCAATATGGATCGGATATGATAAGCATACCCCGGAGGACAATTATGAAAAACCGGTTTCTCAATGTGAACGACAAATTCCAGGAAATGGGGACAGTCGTAATTGACGACCATAAGCGTATCTCCGTTGCCAAGCTGATCGGAAATCAGACAACAACGGTTCGGATGTATATGAACAGCCATGGAGAAATCTTTTTACAGCCGATTTCTGACATCCCGCATTCCGAACAGTGGCTTTTCAGAAATGAGAAAGCCATTGTAAGTGTCCGAAACGGATTGAGAGATGCTGCCGAAGGCAAAATTTCAAAACTTGACCCTGATGATCTTGAGGATGATTAAACGTGTTTGAAATACTTCTCACTGATGAGGCAAAGGCTCAGTTGAAAAGGCTGAGGGGTGACAAAGGGCTTCAGAAAAGATACAAGGCTGTCAGAAAAACAATTCGTTTTCTGGCCTCAGATCCGAGACATCAGAGCCTTAACACGCATGAATTTACAAGCTTGAAAGGGCCAAAAGGGGAAAAAATTTTTGAGGCATATGCAGAACAGTCCACACCGGCAGCGTACAGAGTCTTCTGGTATTACGGACCCTATCAAAAACAGATAACAATTATTGCCATAACACCCCATCCGTAAACCGATTGACAGGATTGGAGGTAAACAGATCGGCTGAAACCTGCTATCGTGACAGTTAAACATGCTGGCAAGATGAACTTCAACAACCTTTTAAGGTGGTATGTTCCGATGAAACTTGTGAATAACGAAACAGATCATCAGATCAGGCTTCTCGGGTTCCAGGCTTTGAGGAGGGAACTTGGGATCATGGGATTTGTTCGATTTATGCAACAGTTCGACACAGACACCGGCGATTATGTGAAGGATCGTCAGGAATGGCAGAAAGAACTGGCTTCTTTCAGAACGTCTGCAAAGCTGCCTGACTTGCAGGCTTCCATC
>JAOZLU010001074.1 GCA_029934695.1 Desulfobacterales bacterium
AGGATTTCGATTTTTTACGCAGTAAAAAACGAAACCCGCAACCCACCTTGCAATCTCGTCCGGCCCGAGAGTCCGGCCCGAGCAATCCGCCTTTCACTTTTCACTTTTCACTTTTCACTTTCAACTTTCCCAAAAAAAACATTGACAAGCCTTCCAATTTTTAGTTACATTGTAGCTACAATATGATTGTTGTTTAACTGGAAGTTCCGATTAAATATAAAAAATACAGATTATTATCAATAATTTCAGTTTAAAGGAGACCTGAATATGGCAGTACCGGACAAAATCCTGACTTGGCAAATGGTTCAGCCGACCTCACGCAACAAAGAAAGCGGGGAGGTCACGCCGGGCAGGCTTGAAAAAACAGAAATCCCAGTGCCCGAATTAAATACCGGGGAGGTTCTGGTGGAAGTTGCAGGTTGCGGCGTATGCCACACTGATCTGGGATATTTTTTTGACGGCGTTCCCACCATTTCAAAACCGCCCCTGACCCTGGGCCATGAAATATCGGGAACCGTTGTGGCAGGGGATGAAAAGTGGATCGGAAAAGAAGTGCTGATCCCTGCGGTCATGCCCTGCCGGCAGTGCCTTCTCTGCAAAACCCGCCGGGGCAACCGATGTCTCAGCCAGAAGATGCCGGGCAACAGCATCGGGATTTACGGCGGATTTTCCAGCCATATTCCCGTGCCGAGCATTGATCTGTGTGAGATCAGAGACCGGGGGGATATTCCCCTGGCGCATCTGTCCGTGGTGGCTGATGCAGCGACCACCCCTTTCCAGGCAGCCAAAAGAGCAGATTTGGATGTGGGGGACAATGTGATTGTGATCGGTGTCGGCGGTGTGGGCCAGTATATGGTTCAGGAAGCCAAAGCTCTCGGAGCGGGCACTGTCATTGCAGTTGATATTTCCGAAGAGCGTTTGCAGATGATGCTTTCCTACGGTGCTGATTTTGTGATCAATGCCACAGGCAAAGGCCCCAGGGATGTGTCCAATGAAGTCAAAGCCATCCGAAAACAAAAGGGTCTTCCCGGTTTCGGCTGGAAAATTTTTGAAGCCACCGGCACAAAACCGGGGCAGGAAACCGCGCTGACTCTGCTCAGTTTCACCGGAAAGCTGGTAATCGTCGGCTTCGGCATGCAGAAAGTGGAATATTCCATCAGCAGACTCATGGCCTTTGACGCGGAGATTATCGGAACCTGGGGATGCCTGCCGGAATACTATCCCCAAGTTCTGGAAATGGTGCTTTCCGGGAAGATTGCCTTGGAACCTTTTGTGCAGACCCGCCCCATGAGTACCATCGCAGAGGCATTTGAGGAAGCACACAGCAAATCCCCGGATCAGCGGATTGTGCTGATGCCTGACTTTGATGTTTGATGTTGGATGTTGGATGTTGGATGTT
>JAOZLU010000513.1 GCA_029934695.1 Desulfobacterales bacterium
AGACAGAAGACCTGTGGCGGGCGGTCCAGCAGGAAACCGATCCCAATGCCAAACGGCTCCGAATGGTCGAGCTTGCCAAACTCCTGCTGAAATATGCGGCAATGGAGGCTTCAGAGACAGAGAACATCTCCGAAACCTATCAACTTACTGATTTTTTTATCGAATATCTGGATACAGCAGACCTTATGACCGCTTTTTTCCATGCTGCACTGCCGCATCTGGAACCTGAGCTTATGGGAAGCGAGTTTGAGGAACAGATACGGGAGGCTGAAGATCAACTCGCGCAGATACTGAAGCGATCAGAGAAGATGCGTACTTCAAACGCGAAACTCACGGACCAGAAAGATCGTCTCACAGCGGAGTCCAAAAAATTGGAGGCACTCGAATCCGAACTGGATCATCTCAGGCATCTTGAAGCAGGATTGAAACCTGAAAACATGGTTGCTTTAGCAGAGGAGATAGCATTCCTGAAAGAAAAAACAGCCGGGCAGGAGCCTGAAAAACAAAGGCTGGAAGCGGAGAAAGCCAGACTGGAGGAACTTTCCCAGGTCATGGAAGCGATGACCGCTTCTCTCAGTGAAGATAAAACAGGTGTCATTGAGCATTTGCGGGAGCTTTCTGAAAACCTGTCTGTCTCACTCGATGAGGACTGGGATGCGTGTGACATGCGTTTATTCCGTGATCTCAGAACGCTGAAGCAGAAAAACAGAATGTATCAGGAAGTCATCGCTAAACTTGATGAATGCGTAAAAACTCTGCTGGAGACAACAGAAGCTGAAAAAGTGAACCGTGAATTATTTGAAAGACATTTTTCAGCCAATGCGGAAATCTGTAAAACCACGGCGCATGTTTCAGCACTTTCAGGCCAGATTGCAGAGAATCTCCGAGAATTTGACCTGGAACTGAAGAAGATCATACAGGCGAAGATTCTGTCAGCAGGATCAGGCGGTTGAATAAGACGCAGTAGATCAAAAAAGTTCGTAGTTCCGCGTTCAGGCGGTCTCTCATGTAAGCAAAAAAAGAGAGGAGTCCGATATGCAGAAAACAGACCTGAATCTCCTCCGCATCTATGCTGTGCTTCCTCACACCAGCACATTGGGCCCTTTTCTCCGTTTTGCGGTCTGGGTACAGGGATGCAACAGGGAATGCCCGTGGTGCATGACACCGGATGCCAGACCGTGTGATCAGGGAACCATGACAGATACGGATTCCCTTGCAAAACAGATAATTGCGGATTCCCATATTGAAGGCATGACCATCAGCGGCGGAGAGTGGTGCGGGAACTGGTACGGCAACAGGAGTGATAATCCCCCAGAGAAAAACCCCAAAGGTCCCGGCACAGGCTCCTTCCGTGTCCGGCGGGGCGGCGGTTGGTTCAACGAGGCCGGGTACTGCCGGTCGGCGTACCGGTTCAGGTTCTCGCCCGACGGGCGGTTCAGCGGCCTCGGGCTCCGGCTGGCTCTCTCCCCAGGTCAGCACCAGTAAGGCAGGGAGTCAGGCAGGCAAGCAGGTGAGGAGACCAGAAGTATCCGCACCGACACGGAACGAAGCGGAGGTCTGATGAATCTCTGCTGTCCGGTTCGGGAACAAATGAAATATTCACCTGAGAACACATCTCTCCTTGAAATTTGCATTTTGCTATGTTATGAACGCAAGGATTGGCTTTGACAAGAATTTCTGCCCGGGTCTGTGAAAACCAGACAGAAAATGACAATGAGAGACTTTGCCGGCGCTACGGGTGGGAATTCAGGTATATTCCGGCGATCCTGGGTTTCGGATAGCAAAATTCAGTGTTTTAAAGGGAATCAGAAAATGAACAAGGAGGTTTTATGGAAAGCGTCAGCATGAACGAACTTCAGTCAGACATGGCAGAAATTTTCAGAAGGATCGAAGCGGGCAGAGTGATTATGATCACATCACAGGGACGGGAAGTGGCAAAGCTTGTTCCGCCGGACAATGAGATGGAAAAGGCAAAGAGAATGCTTGGGGAACTTCGCAGGACGGCTGTGGTGGGCGATGTTCTGTCTCCTGTCACGGAGGAATGGGAGGCGATGAGATGATTGTTGCAGATACTCATATAATCATATGGGATGCCCTGAAACCGGAAAAGCTTTCTGAAAATGCAAAGGAGGCTTTTTCTCGTGCCAACAGCAGAGACGGGATTATATTCTGTGAAATTTCCCTGTGGGAAATTGCGATGCTGCTTAAAAAAAGCAGGATTCGGGTCAATGCCAGTTATCAGGAATTCATAAGGCTGGTAATGGCATCCAACAGGTATGTTCTTCATGGTATCACCCCTGAAATAGCGGAACTTTCCACGCAATTCGGCCCGGATGTCACCAAAGACCCGGCTGACAGAATTATCGCAGCGACATCTGTTATTGAGAATGCATCGCTGGTAACGGCTGACGAAAACCTTAGAGAAGCAGGAATTATCGCTACTATTTGGTAATCTGAACCGCAGATTTGCATAAACAAACTGGCTGATTATGACGGATTCAGGGGAGGCTGCAATTTTCAGCATGTCACGCAGATATCCCACACAGAGACACAGAGGGCACAGAGAAAAAAACACTGGTTATGACGGATTCAGGGGGGCGACCTGCTGAAATCACTGAGCTGGACACCGGCAGTTCTGTCCGGTCCGGAAGCCGGGCATGAATGCGTCCGCCTTTTTCTCCGTGTTCTCTGTGTCTCTCTGTGAGATGCCGCTCTGAAATCGGAGCCTCCTCTGAATCCGTTATAATCAGAATTTTTGTTTCCCCGAAAGTCACAGATGAAGTTATTGAATATATTTTGATTTACAGAGGAGAACACAATGGCAAAATGCCCCGTATGTGAAATGCAGACAGAAAATGACAATGAGAGGCTCTGCCCGAGTTGCGGGTGGGAGTTCAGATATATTCTCGGGGGCCTGTCCCGGGAGGAGGAGGCGATTTATAACAGGAAATTGGAGATCTGCCGCCGGAACTGCCAGACGCTTCAGGCATTGAAAAATCAGCAGGCGCAACCCCGGCCGGACAGGCCCGAACCGCCTGCAAAGAAAAAGGAATCTGAACCCGCTGTCAGATTTAAAATCGTACTTGGTTTATGCCTGCTTTGTGCCTTCTTTGTGTATGAAAAGTTTTGGTCGGATACGGACGAAAACAGAGACCCGATAACAGGCGGGAGTTTCATGATGGGAAACAGCGACCCGGTGACAGGCATGGAATTCATAAAAGTTCCCGGGGGGACTTTTATGATGGGAAACACCTTCGGAGACGGATATGATGATGAAAAGCCGGTGCATGAAGTTCAGCTGGACGAATTTTATATCGGGAAATATCCGGTAACGCAGGGACAGTGGAAAAAGGTGACGGGAAACAACCCTTCGCATTTTAAGAAGGGGGATGATTATCCGGTAGAACAGGTATCCTGGAATGATACGCAGAAGTTTGTCAGAAGACTGACGGAGATGAACAGTGGAAAGTATCAGTTCCGCCTGCCCAGCGAGGCGGAATGGGAATATGCGGCCAGAAGCGGCGGCAGAAAGGAGAGATATGCCGGGGGAGATGACATTGACGCTGTTGCCTGGTACGAAGACAACAGCGGCGATTCAACTCATCCCGTGGGCGGGAAGGCTCCGAACGGTCTCGGCATCCACGACATGAGCGGAAACGTGTGGGAATGGTGCGGGGACTGGTTCGGGGATTATCCCCCAAGTTCGGTGAAAAATCCCGGGGGACCCTCCACAGGCTCGTACCGTGTCGGTCGGGGCGGCGGCTGGCGCTACGAGGCCGGGTACTGCCGGTCGGCGTACCGGTTCAGGTTCTCGCCCGACGGGCGGTTCAGCGGCCTCGGGCTCCGGCTGGCTCTCTCCCCAGGTCAGCACCAGTAAGGCAGGGAGTCAGGCAGGCAAGCAGGTGAGGAGACCAGAAGTATCCGCACCGACACGGAACGAAGCGGAGGTCTGATGAATCTCTGCTGTCCGGTTCGGGAACAAATGAAATATTCACCTTGGGAACACATATCTTCTTGAAATCTGCATTTTGTCATGTTATAAACTGCAAGGATCGGCTTTAGCAGGAATTTCTGCCCGGGGAACGGACTCCCATTTCCTCCGAAAAACCATTTAAAAACAGGAGCATTCGGATGTGCGGCTATTGAAAGGAATAGAATATAATGAACCAGAAACAGAAAAAACGCCTGAAAGCACTTGAGAGCAGATGGTGCGATCAGAAACTGCTTGCCGAACTTTACGGCATTCATCTGCCGGACGAGGCCCTTGTCGGCAGATTCAGATCATGGGCCGCCCGTTTCAGACGAAACAGGACAGTTGCAAGAAAAAATCATATTTATGACCGTCATGCACTGGAGGGATATTTCCAGTTCAACAAGCTGCTGCCCGTAAAATGGGCTGCCGCACGTCTCGGAATGGAACAGGACTCTTTTGACGATCTGCTGAACATTCTGGGGGAACAGTCACTGATCGTGCGGGATGTCACGGAGCAGACAGCGCATGAGATATTTGTCCGTGACATGCATAAATTTTTTCCTGCGCTCTCCTATACAGTTTTCAGCGACCATAATGATTTCTGCCGGAATCTCCACAAGGCCGTTCAGAAAGACCTGGGACTCAGAGTGAAACCTGTCCGGTGCGTCGCATCGGCAGCTTTTGGCGATGATCCCCCGGATTATGGCTATGATTTTGACTGCATATCTTCGGAGCCTCTGGGACTCCGGCATCAGGTGTGGCTGGATTTCGGAAAGCCTGTGAATCTGAAGCCCGACGTATGTTCTGAAAAACTGTTTCTCGAAGAATACGAAACTTTGTCCCAGTTTATGCTTGCCGGCCAGGAGATTCAACCTGTCCGGGAACAGGCAGCAGGGTGACAGTATGCCCAGAACTTTTTCTGAAGAAACAGACAGGGTATTATTGAAATTAAATACATGGGGCAAACCCCGGGGAAGT
>JAOZLU010000069.1 GCA_029934695.1 Desulfobacterales bacterium
GTCAGCAGAGTTCTTGCCGTACGTGCAGTGAAGAATGTTCTTGGCGATTTGAAAAATAGGAGACAAGTATGATTACACTTATGGTTAATGATAAGGAATATCAATTGGAAATAGAACCCCATGAAACTCTCGTTGATGTATTGCAAAAAAGGTTGGGATTAATGGGGGTTCGTATATCCTGCGGCCAGGGTGAATGTGGTGCCTGTACAATTTTACTGGACAATAAACCGGCACTTTCCTGTATGATGCTGGCCTGCCAGGCAGAAGGCAAAAAAATACTGACTATTGAAGGAGTTGGCTCCTACGATAACCTTCATCCTATCCAGGAATCATTTATTGAAGAACATGGTTTTCAATGCGGATTTTGTACTCCCGGTGTTATCATGACCAGCAAAAGCTTACTTGAAACCAAGCCTGAATCTAATGCATCTGAAATAGCCATGTCCCTCAGCGGACATATTTGCCGCTGTGGTGCCTATCCGAAAATTATCAAATCTGTTCAAAATGCAGCGAAAAAACTGGAGGAAAGTCATGGCAAATAATGAATCAAATACCACTCTTTCAGTGGTTGGTAAGGCTTTCCCCATAAAGGATGCCAGAGAAAAAGTCACAGGAATCTTAAAATATGCCGTTGATTGCCAGGTTCCTGGTATGGCTTATGGGAAAATTCTCAGGAGCCCCCATGCCCACGCCAGGATTATAAAGATAGACAGCTCACAGGCTGAGGCACTGCCAGGTGTTTTTGGTGTGGTAACTTATAAAGATGCACCTGATCTGGATTGGGAAGCCCATTGGTTTAATTACAAAGGACATATCTTAGATGACCATGTGAGATTTGTAGGAGACGAGGTTGCTGCCGTGGCAGCAGTTGATGAAGAGATTGCCAAAGAGGCTGTTAAGCTGATTAAGGTGGATTATGAAATACTGCCCAGCGTATTTGATCCACAAGAAGCTTTAAAAGACGATGCGCCACAAGTGAGAGCAGAAGGTAATGCACGAGAACCCGCTATTTGCAGTTGGGGAGATGTGGATAAAGGGATTGAAGCATCAGATATTGTTGTAGAAAGCAGTATGAATTTCGAAAGCCAGCATTATGCTCCCATTGGTCGAAATGCCTGCATTGCCGAGTGGACAGCAGACAGGGTCACAATGTGGACATCAACTCAAACACCATCTGAATGCAGGGATGCGGTTGCCATGGGTATGGGAATGCCCTTAAGCAAGGTGAGAATAATTGGAATGCCCTCAGGTGCATCCATAGGGATGTGGTGGACAAATAATTTTATGCTGGTAACAGTCCTTCTGGCAAAAAAAATTTGCCGGCCTGTGAAGATAGAACTTGATCAGGAGGAGTGCTTTGCAACTGTAAAAAGGCGCCATATAGAGCAACCCAAAGGCCGGCTTGGGTGCAGCAGTGACGGAAAATTAACAGCCATTGATATTGAACACGTATTTGATAATGGAGGATATGGTGTTAAGCCTGATCCAGGTTATCTTTGTGCTGATTTGTGGGGGAACAGCCTTAATGGACGTTTTGTATGCAAAGGTGTATCAACTAACCTTGTTACATCAGGCTGCATGCGTGGTGTGGGCGATGTAACTTTGGGAACATTTTTGAATCGCCTCCTTGATATGGCAGCAATAAAGTTAGATATGAATCCTTTAGAGTTTTATTTAAAAAATCATTTGAGAAAGGGTGAAATTTTACAGCAGCTGCATACTGCGTTGGCTCATGAATACGAAACGCCGCCAGAGTGTGAGGATAGATGGCCTCAAATTTTTCATCTCTCCAGCGAAGCCCTGCATGAGTGTTTAATTAAAGGGGCAAAGCTATTTAACTGGGAGGAAAAATTCAAGGGCTGGGGAAAACCATTGACAGTGAATGGCCCAAAGAAAAGAGCTGTTGGCATAGGAATCGGCACACACTGTTGTGGCACGGAAGATGATTTCGGGCCCACATCAGCCATAGTGCGTGTGCATTCAGATGGCAGCGTTTCTTTGAGCTGCAGCATGGGACGTCATGGTCAGGGGAGTGAAACAACACAGTCCCAAATTGCGGCAGAGGTTCTTGGTATTTTGCCGGATCAAATTGATGTTGAAGCCGGAGACACAGAGGTCTGCCCCTGGAGTCACGGATCTGTTGCCAGCACATCTGCATATCGAACCGGATTTGCCACTAAGGCGGCCAGTATGGATGCAAGAGCTCAGATTTTTGAAATTGCAGCCAGGCATTATATTAAAGGCAAACCCGAACAACTGGAAATCAAGAATGGTATTATTTATCACAAAGAGCATCCAGACCAAAAAATATCACTTGCCGAACTTATGTCTCAACCTCAGCCTGACACATTAACAAGACCGTCCATTGTCGGACGTCCAATCCATCGAATGCCGCCCACTATCACGTTTGCACGACAGTTTGCAGCTCATTTTGTAGAAGTGGAAGTTGATATTGAGACAGGTCAAATAAAGTTGCTGGACTATCTACTAACACAAGATAGCGGTACGGTGCTGAATCCTAAGGTGCTTGAAAACCAGGTGACTGGCGGAGCAATACAAGGGGCTGGATTTGCCCTGGTGGAGAGTATGGTTTTTGATCAACAGACAGGCAAAGTACTTAATCCGAATTTTTTGGACTATAAAGTATTTCGGGCTCCTGATTTTCCCATACAACCTGAGATTCTATTTTGTGAATCCAATGACCCTGTAGGACCATATGGCTGTAAAGGTGCCGGAGAATCACCCATTGCAGCTTCCATACCTGCCATTGCCCAGGCGGTTTATAATGCAATTGGGGTGTGGTTAGATGTTCCCATGACACCTCAGAAAGTCCTCCAGGGGCTGGGTAAAATTTAATTTTATTGGCTATTGAAAACAATAAGGAATTATATCATGATTAAAAACCCTATTCCATGGCCTGATGGTGCTAAATGTGCTGTTGCTATAACATTTGATATGGATGCTGACAGCATACTCCACCTGGCGTACCCGGACAATGCAATTAACAAAATTTCAGCTTTATCAATGTTGCGTTATGGGCCTGAAGTTGCCATCCCCCGTATACTTGACACCTATAAACAACTCGATATCCAGCAAACGTTTTTTGTTCCGGCCTGGTGCATTGAGAATTATCCTTCTACAGTAAAGGCCATGGTTGACCAGGGACATGAAGTTGCCCATCATGGATATATTCACGAATATCCGGGTTCTTGCAGTCTTGAAGAGGAACGCTATTGGTTGAAATACGGAATCAAGACTATTGAAAATATAACCGGCCAACGCCCAAAGGGCTGGCGGGCACCCTATTACGATTTTTCAGGTAACTCGGCTGACCTGTTGATTGAAGAGGGTTTTCTCTATGATTCCTCTTTAATGGGAGATGATATTCCCTATATTTTAAAGACAGATAAGGGAGAGCTGATAGAGTTCCCATGTCATAATGGCATGGATGACTGGCCCCAGTTTGCCAACTACACAGATTTTAAATATGAAATGCCCATTAAGGCGCCATCACAAGGCCTAGAAATTTTCCGCGAGGAATTTGACGTAATGTACAAATATGGTGGGCTTTGGGTTAGTGTTTGGCATCCATTTGTGACGGGGCGTCTGGCAAACTGGGACAAAATAGCGGAGTTGATCGAATATATGAAAGCAAAGGTTGATGTCTGGTTTGCCAAAATGGAAGATATTGCACTTTATGTCCGTAAGTGTATTGATGATGGAAGTTATACACCAAGGATAGATAAACTTCCCTATTATAAAGATAAAGTCGTTTTGACACATAAAAAATAAATTATAAGTAAGGAGTATTATAATGACAACACCCAAACAGGAAGGGTATTTTATGCCGGGTGAATGGCATCCTCATACAGCATGTTGGATGTGCTGGCCTTGTGCCGCAGAGACATTTTCTCCGGCACCAATGGATCTGGAAACTGCTCATAAATCAGCCAAAAAATGCTGGGCAGAGGTGGCAAAAGCTATTTCACGTTTTGAGCCCTTATATATGCTGACAAACAGAGAGGAGCTTGGTGAGGCAAAATTATTATGCGGACCTGATATTAATGTTATCGAAACAGAGCTTGATGATGGCTGGTCCCGTGATATCGGTCCATCATTTGTAATAAATAAAAGCGGTGATATAGCCGGTGTAAACTGGATTTTTAATGGATGGGGCAACAGGGGTCCCCATGATCGGGATAACGAGGCAGCAGGGTTTATACTGGATCGGCTGGGTATTAAAAAATATAACTCTCCGCTTGTCCTTGAGGGGGGTGGTATCCATGTGGATGGTGAAGGCACAGTTCTTCTTACCGAAAGCGTTCAACTCAATAAAAATCGAAATCCTGAATTAAGTAAAAACGAAGTGGAAAATTATCTGAGAGAATATCTAAATGTTGAAAAAATTATCTGGCTGTGCGGTGATCGCAATCAGACATCCACTGATGGTCATGTTGATGCGGTAGTAAGTTTTATCAAACCTGGCAGGGTTTTACTGGCGGTCTCGGACGATACAACCCACCCGGATTATGAAACTTTCCAAAAAAACAGGGAAATTCTGGAAAACAGTAGAGATGCACAAGGACGGGCATTTGCAATTGTCGAGATTACAGAGCCGTATGAAATTATGGCAAATGGTACTCAGGTAAAAGGTATTTACGTCAATTTTTATATGGCAAATAGTGGTATTGTTATGCCGAAGTTTGATTTTCCAGAGTATGATCAAGCCGCACTGGATATTTTTACCCGGGAATTTCCAGATCGTGAAATTGTTCAGGTTGCAACACGAATGATACTTTTTGGCGGTGGTAATATACACTGTATTACTCAGCAGCAGCCTGAACCATTTTTAAAAGGAAAACACTGATGAAGAAAGTTACACTGGCCGCAACCCAGATGTCCTGTTCCTGGGATATAGAAGAAAATATAAACAAAGCAGAATCAATGGTTCGATCAGCTGCCGCTGATGGAGCCAATATTGTATTGATTCAGGAGTTATTTGAAACACCTTATTTCTGTATTGAAATAGATCAAAATCATTTTGACTTGGCAAAGCCTTTTAAAGATCATCCAACGATTACTCGAATGTCTGGGTTGGCAAAAGAGCTTGATGTGGTGATTCCGGTCAGTTTTTTTGAAAGAGCAAATCAGGTCTTTTTCAACTCTGTAGCCATGATAGATGCCGGTGGTGAAATTATGGGACTCTACCGGAAAATTCATATTCCCAATTTTACGGGTTACCATGAGAAAAATTATTTTAGCCCGGGGGATCTTGGATTAAAAGTTTGGGACACGCGCTTCGGGAAAATTGGTCTGGGGATCTGCTGGGATCAATGGTTTCCGGAAACTGCGAGATGTTTGAGCCTGATGGGTGCAGAGATTCTTCTCTACCCAACTGCTATAGGATCTGATATAGACAGTGATTCTTCTTCAAAAGACCATTGGCAACGAACAATGCAGGGGCATGCGGCAGCTAATATGATGCCTCTAATGGCCTCTAATCGAATTGGAAAAGAGACAAGCAAAGAGGTAGAAACGACCTTTTATGGCTCTTCTTTTATTGCAGATCAAACCGGAGCTAAAGTAGCTGAGGCTGACAAAAACAGCCAAACAATCATCACTGCTGTTTTTGATCTTGAAGAAGTACGCAAATACCGTGAAAACTGGGTTGTTTACAGGGACCGCCGCCCTGATTGTTATGAGGCATTGATGACATTGGATGGAGTGAACCAATATCATGGAAAATAAATTAATACATCAATCTTTGACTGATGCAGATGATTCAGTTTTAATTGTGATTGATGTTCAGCAATCATTTTTAGATAAAATGCCAAAGGAACAGGTTCAACCTGTTATCAATAGGATTACCTGGGTGGTTCAAATGGCAGTTAAGTTGAATATACCTGTTATTGCCACAGCAGAAGATATTCCCAAAGAAGGGACTAATATATCTCAAATTGCCAATTGTTTTCCTAAAGGTACAAAAGAGTATAACAAAATGTCCCATGGTTTGGCTGGAGATCCTGTTATTTTATCTGCTTTTGAAAAAACCAATCGCAAAACAGCAGTACTTGTTGGCCTGGAAACCGATGTCTGTGTTATGCAATCTGCGATAGGGCTGCTGCAAAAAGGGTTTAGAGTGGTTGTTTTATCAGATGCTACAGCCTCACCAGGTCCCTGTCATGAGGCTGGAATTATAAGAATGCAAAACGCCGGAGTAATCATATCTACCGTCAAAGGCACTTGTTATGAGTGGACCCGTACTGTAGATTTACTTAAAAAAAAGTTCTATGTTGAGATGTGGGAAAACAAACCGCCAGAAGGTGTTTATCTTTAAAAAAGTATATAAATACAACCTAACCCAAATTAAATTCGAACCATTATAAAAGGAAAAAATAGGAAATGAAAAAAGATTTTATCAACATTCAGGATTTTTCAGAGCAGGAGCTTTTAAAATTAATAGAATTGATAAGTGTTATGAAAAAGGCATATAAAGAGAGAGTTTTGCCGGACCTTTTACATAAATATACATTAACCATGTTGTTTCTCGGGTCTTCTCTTAGAACACGGATGTCTTTTGAGGTTGCTATGACCTCACTCGGCGGTCATGCTTTATATATTAAACCCGGAGATATTCATCTGGGGAAAAAAGAGTCCATCGAAGATACAGCCATAGTTATGAGCAGTCTTTGTGACGGTATTTTAATCAGAAGTCCGAATTATAAAGACATCAGTGAGATTGCAAAATATTCTTCCACACCTGTGCTTAACGGAATGGCAGATGATTCAAACCATCCAACCCAGGTGCTTTGTGATGTTTTTACAATGTTTGAAAAAACAGGCAAAATTAAAGGCATTAATTTATCTTTTGTCGGTGATACCAGCGATGGATTTGGTGTTATTGGACGTGACCTGATGTTAATTTGTTCCAAACTGGGGATCAACTTTAATTGTGCTTCACCAAAAGAATATTGTGCAGAAGATTCATATATAGAGATCATCCAGGAAAATGCCAAGCTAAGTGGTGCTCAAATAGTGTTAAACGATGATCCAAAAGAAGTGGTCGGCAATGCAGATTTTCTTACCTGTGATGCCTTTACCTGGTATGGATTTGAAGAAGAGACAAAAAAAAGATTGTCGGTGTTTATGCCAAAATATCAGGTCAATTCCGACCTGCTGAAACTGGCTCCTTCAGATTGTAAATTTCTGCATTGCCTGCCAGCCAACAGAGGAGAGGAAGTAACTTCAGAGGTCGTTGATTGTGACCAGTCTATCGTTTTTGCTCAGGCAGAAAATCGTCTTCACACAGAATTAGCCCTCTGTGCGGCATTTCTGGCGGGTAATGAAAGTATTGTACAATTGGAGCAGATACAGCAGAAAAATAAATATGATGATCAGATAATACGTATTATCAGATCACTACATACCTCATAAAATAAGTTAATAAATGATTGAAAAACAATGCTAAACTGTAAGTTCAGCACTCCTTTTCGATCTCCTGACATTGAAAAACCTCAACATCTAATTATACTGAAGGAGAAAAAACTATGGCCAAACGATTAGATGGAACCCCCAAAAAAGACGGTTTCAGAATGCCGGGGGAATTCGAGAAACATAAACAGTGTTGGATGATCTGGCCTGAACGGACAGACAACTGGCAGATGGGTGCCAAGCCGGCCCAGAAGGCGTTTGTTCAGGTGGCTGAGGCGATAAGCAAATTTGAACCCGTCACTATGGCCGTCTCAAGGCGACAGTACAGCAACGCCCGCGAAAAACTTCCCGCCCATATCCGTGTTGTTGAGATTTCCAGCAACGACGCATGGATGAGGGACAGTGGTGCGACCTTTGTAAAAAACGACAGGACCGGAGAGGTCAGGGGAGTTGACTGGGAGTTCAACGCCTGGGGCGGACTGGTGGACGGGCTGTACTTTCCATGGGATCAGGACGACAAGGTCGCCCAAAAGATGTGTGAAATTGAATCAGTTGACACCTATCGTACAAACGGGTTTGTTCTGGAAGGGGGAAGCATTCATGTTGACGGCGAAGGGACCTGTATTGTCACAGAAGCCTGTCTGCTCCACGAAAGCCGCAATCCTCATATGACAAAAGAGGAGATTGAGAATCAGCTTAAGGAGTATCTGAATCTGGAGAAAATAATTTGGCTTCCTGAAGGAATCTGCCTTGATGAGACAAATGAGCATGTGGATAATATTCTCCACTATATTGCTCCGGGCAAAGTAGTTCTGGCCTGGACTGAAGATAAGAATGATCCGCAGTACAATATGTCGGCTGAAGCATACGAAGTTCTTTCTAATACAACTGACGCAAAGGGACGCAAACTGGAGATTTTCAAGCTTCATATTCCCACTGAAATTCTCATTACCTCAGAAGAGGCTGATGGCGTTGATGCGGTTGACGGAACTCTTCCCAGGCAAGAGGGAGATCGACAAGCCGCCTCCTATGCAAATTTTTATATCGCTAACGGCGCAGTTATTTTACCCGTCTTTAATGATGAAAAATTTGACAAACTGGCTATAGAAACGTTGCAAAAGGCATTGCCTGACCGAAAAATTGTCCCCATATATGCCAGAGAAATTATTTTGGGGGGCGGGAATATTCACTGCATTACGCAGCAGCAGCCTGAATAATATCTGGAACAATCATCAAAATCTGATATTTCAGTATAAAATTGCATAGGAAGGGAGCGGACCCGGCTCAATTTGTTTTCAGCAGAACAATTTTGCAAATTGTTTTGCAGCAGAACAATTTTGCAAATTGTTTTTCCAGCAGAACAATTTTGCAAATTGTTTCTTCACCGTAAAACAATTTTGTAAATTGTTTTTAAACAGGAAGCAGAAATATGAAAAAAAATTATTTTCTTATAGTTGCGTTGTCTTTTATTTTTTCGGCATCAGCGGCTCATGCCTTTGTGGGTGATATAGACAATGACGGGGCAGTTGATCTGAAAGATGCGATTCTCGCCATTCAGATTTGTTCCGGATTTTCACCGGCAGACGTATATGAGGAAGCTTATAAGGTAGCTGATGTGAACGAGGATGGCAAGATCGGAACGGAGGAGGCAATATATACACTTCAGATAATATCAGGAGTACGAATGTCAAATGTGATTTCAGATGACAGAATGCTTCTGGTTCTTTCCGCACCTTCTGTTCACGACACTTATTACAGCTCCGCATTTCAGCTGATAGTTGATTTTCATGTCAACTATGCAAAGGCAGTCATGGGACACGACAATGTGGTCGTGATAGTGGATGCGGACACAAAATCCCACTATGAAAACAGACTGCCCGGGGATGTGCTGCTCACAGCGGATGTTTACGATATATGGGTGAGAGACTTCACAACCCTGAATCCTCTGAATCCTGTCCAGTTCCGATATACCTGGGCCTCGATGACTCAGCAGGAAAGTGTTGAGGTGCAAAACAGTTTTAAGATATTTGCCGACCGGTATGAAATTCAGAGAGACACAACAGACCTGTTGCTGGACGGCGGCAACATGGTGGACAATTATGCCGGAAAAGTCGTCACCACCACAAGATTCATGGAGGACAACAATCTCACATATTCAGAGGCCGAACAGGAATTGAAGAGATTGCTGAACGCAACTGAAGTGGCCATTCTTGAACCTGATGAGGAGGTTCTTGCACATTCCGACGGCATGGTGATGTGGACAGATGAGAACACCCTGCTGGTAAATGACTATTCAGACTATCCGGATTTTAGGGCATCAGTGATGGATGAACTGGAAACCTCATTCACAGATACGGCAATCATCGAAGTTCCCGTGCAATACGTTTCAAACGAACCCGGACAATGGGAGGGGTTTGAATCAGCCTGCGGCGTGAACCTGAACTCGGTTCTGACTTTCAGGAACATTTATGTGCCGGTCTTCAGCATGCCCCACGATCAGCAGGCAGTTGACATCATCCGGCAAAACACCGACAGAAATGTCATAACAGTGAATGCGGAAGGCGTCTGTCCCATGGGCGGCAGTGTGAGATGCCTGACTTGGCAGCTCACAGGAGAAAACGCTGAAAAACTGATAATTGCGGCAAGAGAAAATTAAGAAGGGGAGCGAGACGTATCATGCATTGCTACATCCGGACACATCCCGTCGGCAGGATGACCACAACCTGGAGATCGGCTTCTGCGTGATCACGGAATACGTCTGAAGGTGAGAGACATTGATTCTTAAACTTCCTATGTCCGGAGCTGCTAACCTCCGAAAAGGGGCTGGAAGATTCTCACTCCGGCCCCTTCGCACAGTTTTTCATCTTTTTTCACAAGTCGGTCACCAATTAAGACCATGCCCGCACGGGACCGGGAAATATTCAGATGAACCAGAAGATCATTGACGGAAGCACCTTCAGGCAGCTCAATAATAAGACCGCCGGCTGAATCGTAATTCTCAAAAGAGCGACTCAGGTTGCCATATAATCTGACGTTCAGGTTCATAAAAATAATATCCTCAGAAATCAAAAGTTGCGTCCATTTCTTTGTCCGATATGACAACAACCTTGTTATGCGGCGGCAGGGGCTCCTCATAGAACATTTTCGGGAGTCTGTCCTGTTCTTTGGTGAAGCCTGCCTTTTTATTGAATTCCAGTTCAGCTTTTATCACTTTGATTCCAAGATTGGTCCAGTCCTCCTCAGCAAACGCTTTTCCTGATTTGGCTGAAATCATCTTATATACATTGTTTATACCCTCCGGTGTCGCAAGGCCCGTCTGGGCAAAATCGCAAATTCCCATGGTGTCTATTGCAGCCATATGAATCTGAGTGTTGCGGGAAGCCTCCACCTGTCCCTCTGAACCCAGAGCGTCAATTGTGCCGCCAAAAGCTTCCAGATTCTGATCCACCACCCATCCTGCGGTATGGTCCCCTCCCATGGGGCTGGTGGCATAAGTGACTGCCATGCCCTGAATTGCCCTGGGGTCATAGGCAGCTATGCTTTGTCCTTTGACCGTGGGTACGCGATGGTGATTGAAGTGTTTTCCGACAGCATCCGGACCATTGCCTATTATTTTACCTAAATCGGTTCCTTTTGCCACCTCTTCGACCATCCGGACAGCAACGTCCGCATCGCCAAAAGATTTATACCCCGCATCCATTGCCACAGCCACAGCCACTCCTGTACTTATTGTGTCCAGGCCGATGTCATCACACAGAAAATCAAGCCTGGCAATTGCATCCAGGTCGTCATTTCCGATCATTCCGCCCATGGACCAGATGGTTTCATACTCCAAAGAGGATGTGATGTACTTTCCCTCCTCATCCACATATTCATTGGAACAGTTAATGATACAATGTTCACATCCCTTATGACTGGTTTTTCCGCCACGGCTTCTGATGATCCTGGCCATGGTCTCGCCGCTTATTTTGTCGGCATTTTCAAACTGACCTTCCCTGGCATTGCGCGTCGGAAAGGCTCCGGCAGCATTGATGGCTTCCACCAGGACTGCGGTGCCGAGTTCAGGGAGTGTCTCGCCGGAAAATTCATCTTCCTTCACAGCTTTGGCGAAAATCTTGGCGCAATCCTTGAATAATTTCCGGTCCTTTATTCCTTCGGCTTTTTTTGCATTTTTTTCAATCACCAGGGCCTTGAGTCCCTTGGACCCCATCACCGCGCCCAGGCCGCCCCTTCCGGCAGCACGGCAGGGACGGCCGTCCCTGTCCGTTGTCTGGACTGAGGCTGCTGACAACTGAAGTTCGCCTGCCGGGCCTATGCAGGTGATGCTGTTATCCGGCCCGTATATATCTTTCATGCCTGAAACCAGTTCATAGGTTCTCTTTCCCCACAGGTTTCCGGCATCAGTCAGGGTTGCCTTTCCATCCCCATCAATTCGGAGCACATAATACTCATCAGGGCCTGGTTTTCCTTCGATGATAATTGCTGAGATACCCTGGTTCGCAAGGTCACAGGCCACCGTTCCGCCGACATTGCTCTCCTTGATACCTCCGGTGAGGGGACTTTTGGCACCAATGGAAAACCGGCAGGTGTTCACAAGGGGAGACCCGCTCAGGTAACCCGGTGCAAAGACGAGTCTGTTATCCGGCCCCAGGGGGTCGCATTCAGGCGGGACTTCATCATTGATGATAAACGATGTAAGGCCCCGGCCGCCCATTCCTGTGAACACAGGTTCCATATCCTCATTGGTTATTGTCTTGGTTCCCATATCAACTCTGATAATTTTCATGATAACTCCTTTCTTAGCAGGGTTAAGGGTTAAGGGTTAAGAGTTAAGAGTTAAGGAGGGCTTCTGACCTTAACCCTTACTAAAGTGCAAGGGGAGCTACTGTGTCTGAGATGAGAGTCCCTGTTCCAGAATCGCAAGTCCCCTTTCGAGATGTTCATCGCTTATCACCAGCGGCATCAGCAACCGGATCACATTGCCGAAGTTGCCGCAACTCAGGACAATCAGTCCCTTTTCATAGCAGAATTTCACCAATCCTTTAGCCGCATCTGTTGCAGGTTCCTTGGTCTCCCTGTCTTTGACCAGTTCCATTGCGAGCATGGGACCCAGACCGCGAACATCACCGACGATTTCGTACTGCCGGTTCCAGGACTGCAGCCGCTCTCTGAGATTTTTCCCCAGGACCTCGGCCCTGTTCAGGAGATTCTCGGATTCAAATATCTTCAGCACAGCGAGTGCTGCCCGGCAGCACACCGGATTACCCCCGTAAGTGCCTCCGAGACCGCCCACCTGCGGGGAGTTCATCATCTCTTCCCTCCCTGCCACCGCACCAAGGGGCATGCCTGCCGCAAGGCTTTTGGCCGTTGTCACCAGGTCCGGTTCCATGTTCCAATGCTCCATGGCAAACATTTTTCCGGTCCTGCCAATGGCAGACTGGATCTCGTCCGCAATAAACACGATGCCGTTGTCGTGGCAGATTTTTATCAGTTTGGGGAAATACTCAGGTGGCGGGGTTATGAAACCACCCTCTCCGGTGATTGGCTCTATAATGAGGGCAGCCGTGCTCTCGGCAGCGACATGATTGATGAAGAACTCGCTCAGGTAATCCGCACAGGTCACATCGCATCCGGGATATTCAAGACCGAAAGGACAGCGATAGCAGTAAGGATATGGTATCCGGTACACCTCAGGTGCAAACGGGCCGAAACCGGATTTGTAAGGCTGAATCTTGCTCGTCAGACTCATGCCCATGAGGGTACGGCCGTGGAAGCCGTTTTCAAAGGCGATAATGGCTGGTCGCCGGGTATAATGGCGGGCGATTTTGACAGCGTTCTCCACAGCCTCGGCACCGCTGTTGGTGAACATGGCCATTTTCGGGAATGAACCAGGAGTCAGGCGACAAAGCTTCTCAGCCAGTTGCATATAGGGCTCGTACATGACAATGTGAAAACAGGTGTGGATATATTTTTCCGCCTGATCCTTAATAGCGGACACCACATCCGGGTGGCAGTGCCCCACGTTCACCACACCGATGCCGCCGGCAAAATCGACAAGCTCTCTGCCCTCCACATCACGGATAATGGCTCCGGAGGCTTTTTCTGCAAAAAAAGGCGTTACGTTGAATGGTCCCTGAGGCACGATCTTTGCCCTGCGGTCTCTCAACTGTTCACTCTTCATATAAGGGGTCATCATTTCTCCTGAAAGTTAAAAAAATTTGGATAAAAAGTATCATGAGCTTCAATAATGTGTAAACTGTAATTTACAAAATTGCGCTGCATGTAAGGCAAATTTTCAATTTGCCCCAGTCGCAATTTACAAAATTGCGCTGCATTATGAGATAAAATCAGCAAAACTTTTGGCTGGGCACTTATTTTTTCCAACCTCGAAGATGATAATATTCATCAAGCATTGTATTAAGTTCATCTTCAGTAATGACCTCCCCTGTGCCTGCAAGGGGACGATGAAATGCGGGGGGCAGCTTTTCGTCTTCTGGCAGCATGCCCTCCCTGAGGTTAAAATCCCTCACGATATTTGAGACGTTGGCGGCAATCTTCTGAAGTTCGGATTTCTCAGCCCCGATACCGCAGGCACTGTAAATAATTTTCGCCAGGCTCTCCCACGGATACATATCCCGGTAAAACCGGCAAAGGATCAGGGTGTCGAACAAAGTCAGACGATCCTCATAATCAACAAACATTGCCGCCTTTCCTTCAATCTGCCCCGGATCAATCAGTCCGGCCAGCTCCGGTTTATAGAATGTGGCCCGCAGATGACAGGCGCCTCTGTCCGATGTCGCATAAGCCAGCCCCATGCCCTTCAGCGCTCTTGGATCATACCCGGCCGGTTCCAGTCCTTTGACATGCACGGCGATATCTTCCAGACCCCATGTTTGTGACGCAAATTTGATACCGTTGGCAAGCACATCACCGATACCCTTGCGATAAGCGATTTTTTTCAGCAACCCTGCAATGGCATCCGCATCTCCGTAGTCAATAGGGTAGTCGGTTTTGCCCCGTTTGACGGCCTCAATGGTAAATGCACAAAGGTTCCCCGCAGAGATCGTGTCCATGCCGAGGCGGTCGCAAATATCGTTCAGATAGGCAATCTCTTCGATACTGTCGATCATGCACAGCCCGCCAAAAGTATAAATAGTCTCATATTCCGGCCCCTCTATTTTGAGACCTTTGTGCCTTCCTTCCTTTACAGTGGCAAGGCGGCCGCAGGCCATGAAGCATTTGGCACAGGCGCGGGGCGTCACCTGACAGTGATCGTGAAGCGCATCAGCATTAATCTGCTCCCAGTGGTCGCAATATCCCGCGGACCAGTACCGGGTCGGAAACCCTTTGGCATTGTTGAGGAGCTTGACCATCATGGGCGTGCCCATTGATTTGTAGGCGGCAACCGCGGGATTATCCCTGAATGCCCGGGCCATTTCCTTGGAAATATTTTTGACGGCTGTTTCGTCGAAGAACGAACGTTTGCGGTCACCCTGAAATACAATGGCTTTGATTCTTTTTGATCCCATGACTGTGCCGACACCCGTACGCCCGGCTGAACGCCAGTAGTCGTTTTCAATCACGGCAAAACGGACAAGATTCTCCGCCGCAGGTCCGATGGCAACAGCCCCTGTTTTTCGGTATCTGATCTTGCTCAGGGAAAATCGTTCCTTGGCAATATCCTCAGTTTCATACGTTTCCCGGCCCCAAAGATCCCCGGCCCGGTGAAAGTCCACCCCTTCCGGATGAATGGAGAGCACAGACGGCTTTTTGGACTGCCCCTGGATGACGATGGCATCAAAACCGGTTGCGTCTATGGCCTCGGGCACCTTTCCTCCGGAATAGGATTCGGAATAGAACCCGGTCTGCGGCGATTTGGTAAAAACGCCGTAACGCGAAGATCCCCAGATCGAACCGCCAGCCACCGGACCGGTAGCATAAATCAGGCAGTTCTCCGGTGTCAGAGGATCCACCCCTTTGGGGTTGAGGGTGCAGAGCAAATAAGATGCCAGGCCCTTGCCGCCGAGATAGGTTGCCTGGATTTTCTCATCCCCCGGTTCGATGGAAAAAGTCTCCCTGCTCAAATCAATCTTTAATATTCTGTCGTAAAAACCTTTCATAACAAGTCTCCCTGCTCAAATTGATCTTTAATATTCCTGGTTCTGACGGTCTTTATAGTTTTCAATACCCATCATGAACCGCAGATGAAAGCGGATGAATACAGACGGCCTGTGTGCCAGGCAATCAGCGTTTATCCGCTTTTATCCGCTGTTTGTGTGAAGTTGTCCGGCTCTCATATCCCAGAATGGGCCCCGTCCAGCTCGTTTTCCATGGCGGTGGGCATGGCGATGTCGCAGGGCACTTCCCAGGGTCTCCTGTCCGGCACCCATTCGCAGCCGAACTTCTCCGCATAGGCTTTGGCCGATTTGCGGTGAACTGTCCAGAGTTTGGCCATGAAGGCCAGCTTCTCACCGGCGATACTCGCGGGATCATGCATTGTGATCATAAAAGCACCATTGCTTTAAGGGGGAGTGCGCCGGGGAAACCGTTCGCGGTTCAGGCATGAACGCAACCAGGCAGGCGGCAAAGGCGCATAAAGTAAAAAGGTATTGAGATATAACCGAATCCGTCGGCCAAAGGTCCGCTGAACAGGGGCCTGCAAAATATCCGGCTTCGCCGGTTGCAACGGCATCTGCAATTCGGACGATGAGTCCGGTGTATGTTTCGACGATGGTAAAACCGAAAAGTGCTGCGGCCTTGACCAACAAACCGGCAAACAGAATTTTTTACGATTGAACTTGTCTGACAGTATGCCGAAAGGGCAGAAGCAGAAGGATCGCACCGTAAAAAGAGAATAACGAGGAGGCTTCCCGACATAAGAGTATTAAATGGGTGCATTTGAAAAAACAGTGCAAAAAAGCAAAAATCGTATTGCCGACAAATCGCATGAAATCGAATAATGCTTTATTTAAAAGCTGTTCCGCTGATTTCTGTTTTGGAAATACATCGTGAAACATGGCGGATCGGCAAAAATTTATCTCTTGCAACATGCTTATTTCGGCCCAGTTAATTCTCAAACTCAGCTTGTTCAGTCAGTTTATATAATATCAATGTTTTCAGCTTGGCAGGAAAAAAATTGTGTGATTGAACAATTTTTTATTTGGACCTGTAATCGGTTTGTCACATATTTTCTTTCAGGCCAATCCCGCTCTCGGCCTGGATTGCCTGAATCCAAGCCGCCGCCGGACTTAGCAACCCGGTGGGAGTAACGATGATCAAGGCTGAGATTTGACATTCTGGCTTATATTTATTTGATCGTTCATTTAATAATTTGCCAAACGAAAAAAAGAGACATCCTTTATTTGACAAATTTACACATTCTGTGGAACGATTTTTCAAATCGTTCCGGACGCTCTGCAAATCATATCAGAATGACTTGGAAAGTCGTTCCGCTGTCAGGGAAAGTGCCTTTGTTCAATTCTGAAAAATGCCCTGTGCATAAATAAGTATTATTGTCAATGTTGAAAAATATCCCCCCGATTATTTCCCATGGATTTATTTTTTCAATATATCAAGAACACTTTTTTTTGCAATTTGGGAGAATGTGTCAAAAGACTGACCATCTGACAGAAAATGAGAGTGAAATTCCAGCCCCTCCATCAAAGTGATAATGAGATCAGCCGCCTGCTTTTCATCCCTGACATCAATTATATGTCTGCTGTTAAAATAGATCAGCTGCTCCTGAATATGGTCGCGCAACCAGACAAACATTCTTTTAAAACGTCTCTGTATCTCTTTGTTCCGAAAGCTCAAATAATAGAAACCGAAATGAATACCCGGATCCACGGTTCTTGACCACTCAAAAGAAAAAAGAGTGTCAATGAAGGCATTGAACCGGTCTTCATCATCCTCTATATATTCAAAACTGATCATGTCAGGGGATTTGTATTTCTCAATCAGCAGATCAATCAGTTCGAGCTTCATGTTCTCTTTGTTTTTGAAATAATGAATTATCAGACTGGGATGAATATCCATGTGCTTTGCGATTTTGCTGATGGACGTGCCTTCAAAACCTTGCTGGATCAGGACCTGATAATAGCTTTCAAGGATTTCAGGTTTTCTGATAGCAGCATTCTGATTTTTTCTCATTTTATGGTAACCAGTAAAATTATTTGATTGTTGTTCATTAACTGTATGTTCAGTTTATATTGTCTGATATTAAACCACACTTCTGCTCATGTCAAGAATTTTTTAAATAAATTTATCACTCTTGAATTTTACAGACTCCTGCCCAATTATTTTTATATGCTAAAATATGAAATTTTATATGTCAAGAATTTTTAAATGAATTCTGATTATAACGGATTCAGGGGAGGCTGCAATTTCGGAGCGGTATCTCACACAAAGGCACAAAGGACACAGAGAAAAAGTGGACGCATTTATGCCCGGCTTCCGGACCGGAAAGCCCGGAACGGACAGAACTGCCGGTATCCGGCTCAGTGATTTCAGCAGGTTGTAAATTCGTTATAATCAGTTTATTCTGATTATAACGGATTCAGGGGAGCCTCCCGCACCTCAGACATATCCGGCCTGAACGTGCAGCTGAGCTTTGTGCCCCTCTGTGCCCCCTTTGTGGCCTTTGTGGTTAAAAAAGTGCGACGCAGGGCTGATTTCAGGCCTCCCCTGAAAGCGTTATAATCAGTTTTTATTTATTTGTTTTGCCAATCCGAGCCAAGTGGGGCGAATTTGTTTCTTTCTTAAAGCCGGGTTTCTTTCTCAATGGAAATAATGAATTCCTTGTTTCCTTTCGGGCCAAGTATCGGAGATGGGATAACAGATTCACAAAAAAGACCGATCCCGGCAAAAAAATCCCGGAGGGAGCAGATCACCTCATCATGCAGCCCGGAATCTCTTACGACCCCGCCTTTTCCCACCTTCCCCTTTCCCACTTCAAACTGAGGCTTGATCAACGCAAGAATCTGCCCTTCCTTTTTCATAAATTTAAGTATGGCTGGAACAACGATTTTAAGGGAGATAAAAGAGACATCTATGGTGACAAGATCAACAGACAGAGAAAGCGTTTCCAAGGGCATATATCGAATATTTGTCCGTTCAATGACAACGACGCGGGAATCCTGGCGCAGTTTCCACGCCAGTTGCCCGTACCCCACATCCACAGCAAATACACGGCTTGCGCCGTGCTGAAGCAGGCAGTCTGTAAATCCGCCGGTGGACGCGCCCACATCAAGGCAGACAAGACCATCTGCCATTACGTCAAATGTTTGCAACGCCGCTTCAAGTTTGAGTCCGCCCCTGCTGACATAAGGAATATCCTCTCCTTTCAGAACAACAGAGGCATCTGTTGAAACCAGAGTCCCCGGCTTATCCGTCAGATGATTGTTCACCAGAACTTTCCCCGCCATAATCAAAGCTCTGGCCCGCTGTCGGCTTTTCGCCAGTCCCCTTTCCACAACGATCAGATCAAGTCGTATTTTCATAATCAAACATCAAACATCAAACATCAAACATCAAACATCAAACATCAAACATCAATC
>JAOZLU010000514.1 GCA_029934695.1 Desulfobacterales bacterium
CGGCATCGCCTGGACAAGCGATGCACGGTGGCTGGAAAAAGGATGAATCACCTTTCTCCTGATTATATATATATGTTGCGAAAGGAGGAGAGCCAGTTCAGAGAAGACATGCGATACGGATGTTCCTCTTTAGGGAGATGCTGTTGACAACCTCCGTGCAGAGGAACACACCCTTTTCCACGTCTCCGGCAAGCCCGGTTCGGATTTGTCAATCGACGGCTCGACGGATCTCGCCGAAGTCCGAACCGAGCGGCGGGTGATTTTCACGGCAGAATGACGGTCGAGAGTATTTCTTTCTCTTTTTTCCCGATATCACTTTCCAAGTGTCTTACCTGTTCTGTGATCTTATCAACAAACTCGATGTCCTGAATGGAGCCCAGATTGGTTTTTATATTATAAAGTGCGGAAAGCACCGCTGTTCTCGCGGCCATCGCTCCGACGGCTCCGTCTGTCATCGCGTTTTTGTTTCCTTTTTTCACGACTTTTCCGGCCAGTTCCATGATTTTGAAGGCATCTTTTGCAATATCCAGAGGGACCAGGGTAGCTGTCTTCAGCCCTTTCTGAATAGCCTGGTTTCTGCTGTTTTTTTCTTCTTCGGAATGCTTTGGCAATTTAAAAGCCGCCATAACCTCATTATAGGCATCCGAATCCCTGTCAATATCTTTCACGAGCTTCTCCCGGTACTCAGAAGCCTCCTTTGCAATCGCCCTCATGTCTTCTTCTGATGATTCATATCCTTTTTTTCCGATGGTCAGATTTGCCACCATTTCCGAAAGACTCGCTGCAATCGCCGCATTCAAAGCAGCCATGCTTCCGCCCCCGGGAACTGGGGAGTTTGACGCGGTTCGGCTCAGAAAATCCTTTATATTCAGTTCTGCCAGCATTTTGTTCAATCTCCTTATCCAACAAATGTAGGGTGGGTGAAGCGAAGCGGAACCCACCATCGTAACGCGGAAATGGTGGGTTCCGCTTCGCTTCACCCACCCTACATCTGCTTTTGATTTCAGAGAAGATGCTCCGAATCAAACGGATCATCTTCCGTACCAAATACCAGATTCCCTTTTTTTATGACTTTTTCCACAGTGCTTACTCCGATATGGTAAGGGATATATTGATATGAGGGAAACTCAAGGACGACGATATCGCCGCTTTTGCCGACATCAATACTTCCGATGGTGTCGGCCCTGTCAATTGCTGCCGCACCGTTTATGGTCAGGGCGGTGATGGCTTCCTCGGTCGTGATGTCCATGTAAAGCGTTGCCAGGGCAAAGAGCAGCGGTATGGACTCAGAAAAACAACTCCCGGGATTCAAATCCGTTGCCAGGGCCACAGCGCAATTGTTGTCAATCATGTATCGTCCCCTTGAATATGGCTCTTTTAAGCTGAATGCCGTTATCGGAAGCAACGTCGCGACAACGCCGGCCTCGGCCATATCCCTGATGCCTTTGTCAGATGCCTGTAGCAGATGATCTGCTGAGACAGCATCCAGTTCCGCGGCCAGTTCTGCGCCGCCCATTTGCGGTGAAATCTCATCAGCATGTATTTTCAGCTTCAGTCCCTTTTTTCGGGCTTCAGTCAGCAGCTTTCTTGACTGATCTGTTGAAAAAACATTCTTTTCACAGAAAATATCACAGAATTCGGCAAGATTGCGTTGGGCAACTTCAGGCAGGACATCATTTATCATATAATCAATAAATTCATCTTCCTTTCCTTTATAATCCGCAGGAACTGCGTGAGCACCCAGAAATGTCCTGACAACATCAACCGGATGATCCCTGTCCAGATTCCTCATGATTTCCAACTGCCTGATTTCTGTGTCACGGTCCAGACCATAGCCGCTTTTCCCTTCAGCAGTCGTCACGCCGAATGACAGCATGGAATCCAATCGTCTCTTTCCCGCATTCATCAGTTCTCTCATCGTGGCTTTTCTGGTTTCATTTACGGTACTGATGATTCCGCCGTCGCGCTGCATGATTTCCATGTAACTGTCGCCGCGAAGCCGCCACGAAAATTCTTCTTCCCTGTATCCGCCAAAAACAAAATGCGTATGGGAATCAACAAATCCGGGCAAAACCGTCTTTCCAGTGGCATCTATGATTTCGGGTGCGTTGTTGCTGGTGCTGCTGCCGTCGAACCGATTGATAACGTCTTCTGAATACCGGACGATAATCTCGTTTGTCTTTCCAACCGCTTTAATAATACCTTCTTCAATAAGGACGGCGCCGTCAGTGATAATATGCAGGTCAGACATTTCCTTTCCGTGCTTTGCCTTAAATCCGCTGCATGTCACCACCTGAGACGCGTTTTTTATGAGCGCGTTTCCTTTCATGATACTACCCCCGTAATTCTGGATTCGAGAACCTGTTCCACGGAAAAAACCTCCAGCCCCAGATAATATGCGGCCGTGTCAGTCAAGGCTTCCATGGGCACAGGTCCGATGGTTTCACTTCCGATTACATTCACGCCGTATTGTTTCGCTTCGATTCTGATCAGCTCAAAGACGCTGTAAAGGGCAGTTTTCGTAAAATCTGTCATATTCATTGAAACTTGGACAATGCGCCGCTGATATGCCTAACTTTCTTAGCGATGCTGCTGGCGATTTCCACTTTCAACCTTCCACCTTTCCACTTTCAATTTTTCACTGCGGAGATTTAAAAGGAACCGATGCCTTATAAAAAGTCGCATTTCCTTTGATATGATATTTATCCACACTGGCAGGGACAATAACAGATGTTCCTTTGTTTATCGGAATGGTATGATTTTCATCAAGGTCCCTGATCGTGGCTGAACCGTCGATACATAAAAGGATTTCAACGCTCTTATTGAGGAAATTCGCATCTGTCATATCCTTTCTGACAGAGATGACAGACAGGACAAATTCGTCCGCGAGCGTGGCATATACGCTTTCATAATCACTGATTTTCCGGGGGGAAAGAATATTAATATCCCGTTCTTCAAAGTTCACCACCTTCAGAAGTTCATGCACATCAATGTGCTTGGGTGTCAGCCCGCCTCTCAGCACATTGTCCGAATTTGCCATCACTTCAATGCCAACACCGTCGAGGTATGCGTGAAGCTCTCCTGACGGGAGGAACATGGCCTGTCCCGGCTCAAGACATATCAGATTCAGAAAAATGGGAGAAAGGACTCCGATATCTGCCGGATATTCATTGTAAACCCTGATCATCCATTCAAAGGCAGTATCTTCTTTTGAATAAATTTTTGCATTGATGACAGCGTTTCCGATAACCTCCTTTTTCCGATCATCATCCATTGTCATTATCGAATGGAAAAATCTCTTTAACCCACGGGAATCAGGTTCCTTCAGAAGGTCATCAAATTCTTTTTCCAGGCCGATCTTTTCCAGCAGGGGAATAATATCTGAGATTTTGCGAAAGCCGTTCAACGCCCAGAAACGCGTAAGCGCACAAATACACTCCGGCTTATGATTATCATCCTTATAATTTCTGTCAGGTGCCTTGAGCGGAACATTCAGCCGGTTCTCTCTCTCAAATCCGTGCTTTGCCTGTTTCTGACTCGGGTGCGCCTGTACGGAAAGGGGCTTTGCCGCGGCAAGGACTTTGAACAGATACGGAAGCCTGTTGTCAAATCTTTCTGCCACCGCTTTGCCGAGAATTTCTTCCGGATGTTTCTCAATCAATTCCGCCAGGGATATCCATTTGTCTCCATATTTGATCAGGGAAGGGGATTTCGGATGTGCGCCCGCCCAGAGTTCTGCCTGGGGATTGTCTGACGGAGACGGCTTTCCCAGCAGATCCGAAATGGCAGTATGAGATCCCCATGCATATTCCTGCACTGTGTTTTTCAATATGCTTATCGTTTTCATTTTTTCCAACCTGTTTCCTGATTTACCAACAAGGAGTGTAAAAACAGAGCACAGCGTTTTTTTGCACTGGCAGGCACTGGAGGCAAAAAACCGCTTCGCTCTGTTTTTGCACCCCGAATTTTATATCTTGGTTTCGGCCATTGCCCCTGCCTGTCGGATTGACAATCCGGGCCGGAATGAAGATCAATGACCGCATGCACTCAGAACTCACTCCTCCGCTGACCTGTCGGCCCAACTTTGGATCACTCGCCGGGTAACATTACCGAATTTCATATAGATAGCTCACCATCCGTTCCCGATGATCCGGGTTTATCTTGGCACGATCATTTTATGATCAGGCTTTTTTCTTTCTCTATAATTTCTTCAAGTTCCTGAACAACAGACTGCAAATTGGGACGGTCAGAACTTATGCCCGGCGCAGGAACACGGTTGCGCTTGATGACCGGAGGAACATGCTTATGATGAGGAAAGGTTGATGCCAGCGACGGGTCATGAGGATGCGGAAAATCATCATACCAGTACAGCCGTTCCTGTCCTCTGTAAGCTTCGTATCCGTATGACGTAATAAGACCGGCATCAAAATCCAGCTCTTCTCTCATTCTCAGCCGGAATCCTTCGGAAAAGAAAATTTCTCCCGTTGCAACTCCTGTGTACGGACTGTCCGACCATACTCTGACCGTGGAATTTCTGACAGTTGGTCTGTCAGCAGTTTCAGCCACGAATCTGCTGTATTCTCTAAGCGATTTAAGAGGATTGATGTCCATTTTTAATAAGCAGGATGAAAGCATAGCAGTTTGGATATTTCTGTCTGTTTTTTCTTTTCACAATAGGCTTCCTTACGCCTCAGCCATGTTTCATAAATACCTTTCCAGCGGCTGAAATCTGCCCTTGTCTCATCATATTCGTCATAACTTTCCAGTTTGCCGGACATGAGTGCCGGATAAAAGTCCTCGCTCAGAACACCGTATTTCTCTTCATACAATGTCATACGGCGCTCAATAAGTTTCATTTCTATAACCAATTCAAAAAGTTCCATATTTTATTCCTCTTATATCTTTGAACATCCGCTATATTTTTCAAAAGCCAAAAACAACTTAATGT
>JAOZLU010000515.1 GCA_029934695.1 Desulfobacterales bacterium
CCGGCATGAGGACAAAATATTTCGGACGGGGTTGCAAACCCCGTCCGGCATGAGGGGTTGCAAACCCCGTCCGACATGAAAACCCCGTCCGGCATGAAAAACCCTGTCCGGCATGAAGTCCGGCAGAAGGAATAACAGCAATGTTAAAAAAAATAAGATTGAAACTGAGCAGATTCAGATCAAAAATCAAAGCGTGGAATGATGCCATACTTCAGGGTACGCAGCATCATTACAGTTGTCATCTTCCCAAAGATATCGGAACAGCATCATCTTTTATATTCTTCAAACTCCTGTTTTCCGGCATAGATATCAAAAAGGATCAGATATCAGTGCTGCACAACATCCCTGAAGACGCAGTTGTTGTTTATGCCAGCAAATACAGGAGTTATTTTGAGTACCTTTTTTATCATACACGCTACAGGCAGAACGGAGTCAACCCGCCTGAAATCGGTTTTGATTACGAGATTCTTACCTTACAGCCTGTATCACGTATTTTCAGGATGATTTTTGCACACCTTGATTATCTCTGTCAGAATTTTGTGCTGCCTGATCCGTATCATAGCGGATACATCCGTGAGGAACTGACTGACGGGCGGGCCGGGTTCCTCTCCCTGGTGGAAAAAAAAGGGTTTTACCGCAGATTTGTCAAGGCGGACACAGATCCGCTGCAATATCTTATTGAAATGCAACAGTCGCTCGACCGACCTGTTTACATCATTCCTCATCTCATGTTTTTCAGCACAAAACCCCATCGGTCCGTCCCGAGGATGAAGGACATATTGTTCGGCACCGAAGAAAACCCGGGACGGCTGAGGCGGCTTGTCATACTCCTTAACAATCCCGGAAAGGTTTTTGTGGAAATATCAGAGCCTCTTGATATCAGACAATTTCTTGAACTTGAGGAGAATCGGGAACTGAAAATTGAAAAGCAGGCTCTTGTTTTAAGGCGCCGTCTTCTGATTCAGATGAACCGCCACCGTCAGAGCGTTACCGGCCCCGTTCTGAAACCGCCGGAGGAGCTGAAAGAAAACATCCTGACAAATGACCGCCTCCGGAATTTCACGGAGCATTATTCAAAGAGTCGGAATATTCCGCTGTGGAAGGCACATAAAGACGCGGACGCATATATTGACGAAATAGCAGCCAAATACAGTCCTTACATGGTAAAGCTCTATTCAATGAGCATAAGATGGCTTACCAATGTCATGTTTGAAGGTGTCACGGTCAACACAGAAGTTCTCAACAGGGCAAAAAGTATGTCCCAGAAAAGCCCCCTGATCTTTGTCCCCTGTCACAAAAGCCATATTGACTATCTGGTCATCTCCCATATCCTGTATCAGAACAATATGCCCTGTCCCCATGTTGCTGCCGGAAAGAATCTTTCTTTCTGGCCCGCCGGCCCGCTCCTCAGAGGTGGTGGCGCGTTTTTCATCCGGCGGACCTTCAGGGGAGCTGTGCTGTATTCCAAAATTTTTTCGGAATATGTTCATAATCTTCTTGAGGAAGGCTTCAATGTGGAATTCTTCATCGAAGGGGGAAGAAGCCGGACAGGAAAGCTGCTTCGGCCCCAGTTGGGACTGCTCTCCATTCTTCTCGGCGCCTATAAGGAAGGGGCCTGCGAGGATATGATCTTTGTGCCGGTTTATATCGGATATGACAGGGTTCCCGAAGAAAGTTCGTATCTTCATGAAATCGGGGGCGGAGAAAAAAAGCCGGAAAGCCTCGGGCAGGTGCTGAAGGCCAGAAAACTCCTCAGAAAAAGGTATGGCAGGATATACATACAGTTTCATGAACCGCTCTCGTTTAACGAACTTTCAAGTCAGAATGGCGATCAGGGATTCAGAGAAATGACATCCAAAGAGCAGAACAGGCTGTGCCGCAATCTCGGATACAGGATTGTCAATGCCATAGACCGCATGACTGTTATCACACCTCATGCGGTGGTCGCAAGTGCTGTGCTGAACTGCTCAAAGCAGCGGTTTTCTTTCGATCACCTGATGTCTGACATTGAAATCTATATGAATTATCTGTTTTCACAGAAAGTGACCCTTGCAGACACGCTTCTGATTGATTATATTCATGCGGTTGAGTATGTGTTTGATGTTTATGTTCAGAGAAAATTCATTGAACGTATCTCAAAGAACAAGAAAAGTGCGCCTTCTGATGAGCATTACCGGGTGAATGTCAGCAAGCGGCCCCTTCTGGAATATTATAAGAACAACGGCATCAGCTTTTTCATTCCCGCGGCCTTCACAGCACTGGCCATTCTTGAGAAAGATGCGTTTCAGTTTTCAATTTCCGATCTTCAGGCCAGCTACGCATTTCTTCAGGAATTTTTTATCAATGAATTTTCCTATGATGCGGACAGGACACCTGAACATTTTCTGAGAAAAAATATCAGGGTATTTGTGAACGAGGCGATTCTCATGCCGCACCCTACCCTGTCGGACACATACAATCTCACATCGGCAGGTTTCAGAAAACTGAAACTTTTCTCCAGCTTTCTTAAAACCTATTTTGAGTCATACCGGATTGTATTAAATTTTTTCATGCGATATCCGAAGAATTTTATTGACGCAAAAGATCGCCTGAACAAGATTCAGTCAATGGGAAACCGCATGTTCAAAAGGGGAGAAATTGAACGGCCCGAAGCACTCTCCAAGATCAACTATAAGAACGCCATAGACTTTTTTACCAGCCACAGGGTGAGAGGTTCGGAAGATGGTGAGGAAATTGAAGTCTATGCCGACGCAATACGGCGATATCTGGAGCATTTGCCGTAAAATGCAGAGCAATTTTGCAAATTGCTTTTGGGAACCCCGTCCGACATGAGGTAAGATGTAGAGCAATTTTGCAAATTGCTTTGGGCATATCTGCTGAAAATCTCTTTCGAGAGATTAATTCAAATACTTAACTAAGCGGTTTTTGTATCAGCTCATTTCCGATGTCAGGCTATTTTAAAAATATACTGAAAATTCTAAGGTGATACATTGTTTATAGGACATATACCTGCTGGTTACATAAGCACAAAAACTGTCTTTCAAATTTTACCCGACCGTTAGGGATTCAGAAAAAACGCATTATCCTGCTTCCGTAAGGAAGTGGGAAGGAGTGCGGAAATGTAGCCCCTAGGCGGAATTTTCGCGATTTGTCCGGGCTATTTTTATAATGTGGAATCACCATTCTCCTTTATCCACCTCTGGATCAGGGGAACACGGATGATATGGCCCTCATTTTTCTGGATGACCACGCCGCGTCTGATTAGGCGGGTCAGGGCATCCTGATGCGTTTCTGATTGGGAACCATCTTTTGTCAGTGCAAGCAGGACGTTGCGCTCTTTGTCGGTCAATGTGGTCCAGAATTCGTGAAAGTATTGGTACGCGCTTTCAAATGCCTTTGGGATCACGGCTTCCGCATCTTCCGGTGTGGCCTTCTGGCGTTTTCCTTTGTTCAGGTGTTCCACGATTTCATAGCAGAGCAACTGGGTCAGCATGGGCTGGCCCTGGGTCAGGTTGGAGATGGCTTCCACGGTTTCATCTTCGTAAATGTCGGGGAAATCGGGAACCGGCTTTCGGATGAGTCCATGGGTTTCGTCCCGGGTCAGGTAGTCGAGTACGACCGTCCGGGTTCCGATGAGATAGTCGCTCCAGTAACTTCTGAGTTCATCACGGGTGTGGGAGCCGGAGAAGAGCAGGCCCCAGCGGGTCCGGTTCTGGGTGACGGAGCGGAGGAAATTCAGGGGCGCTCTGCTGTTTGTGGCTTCGACAAATTCATCGAACTTTTCAAATTCATCAAGACAGAGAAGAATGGTGCGACCTTCTGATTTGGCTTCGATTTGGTCAAACCAAGTTTCCAGTGCGATGAACGGATCACGCTTCAATGCTTCAGAATCGGGGGCAGACAGGTCTTTTTGCAGGATGCTTTCTGCTTCAGCTTTGATCTGTTTTGCCATCATTCCGGCCAGACCGGGCAGGGTGATGGCCTGGGCGCTTCGCTGCATGTCAATGAGAATCGGGAGGACCTGGGTGCCGAGTTTCCAAGGGAGATGGCGCAGGAGCGAGGTTTTGCCGGTGCGGCGCTGTCCAAAGAGCAGGAGCGTGGGAGCCTGGGGGGAGAGGATGAGCATTTCGATTTCCCGGAAGATGTCGTTTCGGCCTTTGAAGCGGTCCCCGGCTTCCTGGGGTTTGAGGGAGGGGCCGGCAATGTATTCCTGGGGGATTTCTCCTTCTTTCCTGGCCTGATCTTGGAGGGCCTTCTGGGCGGTTTCGAGGATGGGAATCCAGTGTTCAATGGCTACGCCGTAGCGGGTTGCGGTTCCCGCATCTTTCCTGCTCAGGCTGGTGCGGAGATGGCCCAGCATCTCAATGGGTTTTGTCATCATCCGGCTTTGGCGGAAATAGGTGGTGGCTTGGGTTGCAGTTCTGACTTCTTGGGAGATATCCATGAATTTGGTGAGGACCGGGGCGTTATGCTCGGAAGCGGTAATCCATGACAGGGAATCAGGGACTGCGGTGATGTCATTTGTGTTTCTGCATGTTACCAGGCTGTTTACCGAGATGATGGCTATGGCACGGGCAGCGGTCTTCTGCTGATTGGTGCGGGTGATGAGATAATCAATGGTGTGTCTTGCGGCGGTTTGGTTGGCATGATATGCGTTCGCTATAATGGTCGGTATGAAAGGGAGGGGGAGACGGATCACTTCGTCGTAATAGAAGGGGAGATAAGGGAGAGCTTTTGCACAGTTTTGTTCAAGCATTTTTGACGGACTGATATTTATCCAGATATAGATGGCAAGTATAGCGGGAAGCTCCAAAAGCCAAAACCAGATACGCAAAACTCCCAAGATAATTGTTACGCCGGATGCCACGCCGAACATCACGCCGGATGCCACGCCGAACACCACGCCGAACACCACGCCGAACACCACGCCGAACACCACGCCG